>CACZPF010000155.1 GCA_902782975.1 uncultured Lachnospiraceae bacterium | reverse complement strand
ACTTCTCTGCCTGTCAGGAATTCCTCGATCACCATGGTACGGCCGGCATCACCAAACTTTTTATCCAGCATGATCTCCCGGACTCCGTCTTCTGCCTCGGCAAGTGTATTACAGATCAGTACTCCCTTCCCAAGCGCAAGTCCGTCCGCCTTCAGAACAATGGGATATTCCGCCTGATTTCTAAGATAATCCAGTGCTTTTTCAGGGTCTGTAAAATTCTCATAAGCCGCTGTCGGAATATGATACTTTTTCATAAGATCTTTTGAAAAAGCCTTGGACCCCTCCAGGACCGCCGCGTTTTTTCGGGGGCCGAAGACTCTGAGGCCTTCTGCCTCAAAAACGTCCACAATACCTCCTACCAGTGGATCATCCATTCCGATGATCGTCAGGTCTATTGCGTTATCCTTTGCAAAGGAAGCCAGTTTATCAAATTCCATGGGTTTTATGGGAACACATTCGGCAATTTCTTCGATCCCCGCATTTCCAGGCGCACAATATATTTTATCCACAAGAGGACTTCTGGCTGCAGTCACAGCGATCGCATGTTCTCTGCCGCCTCCTCCGACGATCAAAATCTTCATTCCGGTCTTTAACTCCCTTTCTGAAATACTCTTTCTGAAATATTGATCCTCTGCACTCTGCTCAGGTAACAGCTGTTATCCCCTTTTTCCTGTGTACCTTTCCGCCGGCTACTTCCAGGCTTCCGCAGGCGATCCTTTCGATCGCTTCCGGCAGAATGATCCACTCTGCCTGTTCCATGACGCGGCGCTGTAATATCTCGGGTGTATCATCCTCTTCCACCGTAACCGCCTTCTGCAGAATGATCGGGCCGGTATCAGTCCCGGTATCTACAAAATGAACAGTCGCTCCGGTCACACGGACTCCCCGGGCAAGCGCCGCCTCATGCACCTTGAGGCCATAAAAACCGGTTCCGCAGAAGGAAGGGATCAGGGATGGATGCACATTGATGATCTTATTCGGAAAAGCCTCCACAATGGAAGGCGGAATGGCAACCAGGTATCCTGCAAGAACCACAAGATCTGCTTTCCATTCCTTCAGAGTCTGAAGGAGTTTTTCATAAAAATCTTCCCTGGTGGCAAAATCCTTCGGCGAAACGCAGATGGCAGGGATGTTTTTTTTCTTTGCACGTTCCAGGGCAAAGGCGTTTTTATTATTGCTGATGACCACGGTTACTTCCGCATGCGTGATCTTCCCTGCATCGACAGCATCCAGGATCGCCTGAAGATTTGTTCCGCCTCCGGATACCAGAACCGCTGTTCTCAGCATAAGGTCACTCCTTTTTCTCCGGCTTCTATACGGCCTATTTCATAGGGCGTCTCTCCGGCGCTGCGGATGGCATCCATGACTGTTTTTTTGTCTTCGGGAGATACTGCCAGGATCATGCCGATACCCATATTATACGTATTGTACATGACATGCTCTTCCACGTCCCCTTTTTCCATCAGGAGTTTGAAAATCGGCGGCGTCGGATAGCTGTCCTTTTCAATAACAGCTCTTGTGCCTTCCCGCAGCATACGGGGCACGTTTTCGTAGAATCCTCCCCCCGTAATATGGCTGCAGGCATGTACCTTTACCCCTGCATCCTTAACTGCCTTAAGAGCCTTTACATAGATCCGCGTAGGCGCAAGAAGAGCTTCACCCAGGGTCGATCCAAGCTCCTCATAGTACTGGTGGAGCGCAGCACCGTTCATGGGGAAGATTTTTCTGACCAGCGAATATCCGTTGCTGTGTACGCCTGAGGAAGCCATGCCCACCAAAATATCTCCCGGATTCAGCTTCTCTCCCGTGATCATGTCTTTTTTATCCACAATACCCACGGCAAATCCTGCCAGGTCATATTCTTCCGGCGGATAAAATCCCGGCATCTCAGCCGTTTCGCCGCCGATCAGGGCAGCGCCTGCCATTTTGCAGCCTTCCGCCACTCCCTTGACGATCTCGGCGATCTTTTCCGGAACATTTTTCCCACAGGCAATATAGTCCAGAAACAGAAGAGGCTCGCCGCCTGCACAGGCAATATCATTGACACACATTGCAACACAGTCGATCCCTACTGTATCATGCTTGTCAAGTAGAAAAGCCAGTTTCAGTTTGGTACCCACTCCATCGGTGCCGGATACCAGAGTCGGTTCCTCCATCTGCATATAATCCTTAAGAGAAAAGGCACCCGAAAAGCCGCCGATTCCGCCCAGCACTTCCGGACGAACTGTCTGCATGACATATTTTTTCATCAATTCTACACTGCGGTATCCCGCTTCGATATCCACACCAGCATTCTTATAGTCCATGTATCCTCCTGTCAGATAGTATTTGATACGTTATCCTGATCCTGTCGTTAACCCTGCGGTTTTTATACGTTTTTACTGTCATATTCTTTGTAGCCCACGATCTGCAGACGAGAGTCCTTGCTCACGACCTGTTCTTTCAGCTCCAGGCTGTACGCCTTCAGTCTCGCAAGAAGCTCCGGATCACCTGTTGCAAGGATCTTCGCAGCAAGAAGGCCTGCATTCACACCTCCGTTGATAGCAACAGTCGCAACCGGGATCCCTGACGGCATCTGTACGATCGAATAAAGAGAATCTCTGCCGCCAAGAGATGTGGTATGCATCGGAATGCCAATAACAGGCATCGGGAAGATCGCGGCACACATTCCCGGAAGATGGGCGGCCATGCCTGCGCCTGCAATGATCACCTTAAACCCTTTTTCTTCTGCTGTCCTCGCATATTCGAAAAACACTTCCGGTTCTCTGTGCGCGGAAATGATACGCATCTCGAAATCTATCCCAAGCTTTTCCAGAATTTCGGCTGCTTTTTTCATCACGGGCATATCCGAATCACTGCCCATCACAATTCCAACTTTTGCCATATGACCCTCCTGTTATGTATTTAAGGCCTTGTTAAGCTCTTCCGTCCCGGGAAGAACAAACCGGCCGTCCTCTATGATCGATGTCATTTCCCCTTCATCATCCACCACGCGGATACTGCCCAGTTCCTCATATGGGATCGTAATATCTGTGTGACACTGATAATAGGCAAGACTTATGTCTTCCTTACGAAGCGCTGATATTTCATTGTCCCGGGCGATGATCTCCTTGCCGTCCGGATTATAGACCGGTGTATCCTCACTCCAGCTGTAACAGGTATCACCCACTGCAAAATGAGGTCCCATTTTCTCCGCGATGAGGATCGGCAGCCGACCTTCTATGCCGAACTTCCTGGCTGCCGCATAGGCTGTCGTGTTGGTCCCGATGGCGAATTCGCCCATGGGAAGTTTTACATGATGGAAGAGGATGTTGTCCTCGATATATTTTCTGTTTTCCTCTTCCGATGCGAAATTCGAACAGGTATAATCGATCACCTGCCCGCAGTCGAAAACGAGTTTCAGATCCTTGAACAGCATGCCTTCCAAATAAACTCTGCCAACGTGAAGGATCCCGCCCGTTCCGGCCAGTACGGGGGAAGTAAACACTTCTCCTGCAGGAATATTCACATCTGCCGTGCAGTTTTCAAAATTGGTCTGTTTT
>CACZPF010000154.1 GCA_902782975.1 uncultured Lachnospiraceae bacterium | reverse complement strand
CGTCCGAACCGCGAGATCGGCAACGAAGTTCTTATGGTCGAAAACCTGTCCAAGACCATCGACGGCGTCAAAGTTCTGGATAACCTTTCTTTCACGCTTGGACGCACGGACAAAGTTGCCTTTGTCGGCGCCAACGAACTTGCCACCACTACTTTCTTCCGCATCCTGATGGGGGAGATGGAACCGGACGAGGGTAATTATAAATGGGGGATCACTACCAGCCGGGCGTATTTCCCGAAGGACAGCGGCAAAGAGTTCGACAATGACCTGACCATCACCGACTGGCTGACCCAGTATTCCGAGATCAAGGATGCCACCTATGTCCGCGGTTTCCTCGGACGTATGCTGTTTCCCGGCGAAGACGGCATCAAACGTGTACGGGTTCTCTCAGGAGGTGAGAAGGTCCGATGCCTCCTTTCCAAGATGATGATCTCCGGCGCCAATATTCTGATTCTTGACGAGCCCACCAACCATCTGGATATGGAATCCATCACGGCTCTTAACAATGGCCTGATCAAATTCCCCGGCGTCATTCTCTTTACTTCCCATGACCATCAGTTCGTGCAGACGACCGCGAACCGTATTATGGAGATCCTTCCGGACGGACATCTGGTGGACAAGATCACGACCTATGACGAATATCTTGCCAGCGACGAAATGGCCAAGAAGCGCCATGTCTTTGTGGTCAACGAGGCAGATATGGACGATAACTGATCTCAGCTGGTTTTTTCTGAACATAAAATAAAGATGCTGCCGTGCACGGTCTCAGATCGTATATGGCAGCATCTTTTTTCTTTTCAGGAACGGCGGTTCCATTCACTATATGCTTCTTCTGCCTCCGCAGCAGAACCAGAATCTTCTTTCTCCCCGTTATCCTGCTCTTTTGCAGGCGCGGATCTGTTGATCAAAGACTGGATCAGGATCCCGAAAATCGAAAGGCTCGCAGCCATCAGAATCCCCCAGGTAGATAGATCCAGACCAAGAAGCCGGCTTATGGAAAACGAAGCAAGCGTCCCTCCCAGGAGACTGGTTCCTGCAATGATCACCTGTTTTGAAAACCTGAACGACAGCGTCCCAAGAATCACCCCGATCAGTATACAGGCAAAAAACGTGGCTGATGTCCTGGGATGAAGGATATAGATCCCCCCCACGATTCCAAGCACCGCCGCAAGGATAAAGATACCTGCCCGGTAGATCAGAAAGGCAAGGACGGCGAGGACGATCCCTGCGAGAGCAGCCGCACCGAGATAGATGCCCGTATCCTCAATTTTCATGGAGCGTACTGCAAAAAATGCGGAGGCAGCTCCCAGGACAAACCCGGCGATCATGACCCAGAATCTCAGCAGACGGAATCCGAAAATGCAGTTCAGAAGACCGAACAGCAGAATCCCCAGTGCCAGAAACATCTGGACCGGAGTCTGTATTTCCATGGTCGCTGCCCGCTCAGCTATTTCAAATACTCTTTTTAATATTTCCTTCAGGTATTCCGTATTCATCCGATTAGATCCCTCACTTTCCAGAATGAGCGCAGCCGCTTCCAGCCGGAGATCAGAAAATATAATAGATCGTTTTCATGTCTTTCAGGATCCCCCTGTGATAATCCACATGATTCAGCCCGTGAGCCCTCATATAATACTGCGCCACCGCGCTGCTGCCGCTGCCCTCCGAATCGATCCATTCTTCGCGTGATGCCTCAAAGGCTTCCTCTGTTCCGAATTTGAGACGGATCACCGCCGCCTGATTATCGATTCTCAGCACACACAGGTCATACACATTCTGCCAGTCATACGTATCAAAACACGCTCCGTTTAATACATAAAAATTCATGGCATGAGAGGTACATGCCGGTACCGGAAAAGAAGCGGAGGCAGTATAAGTCATCTCATATTCTTCGGGGAAAGGACACAGATAATCCATCAGAGTGGTCTTATGCTCGGAAAGCTGAGCAATATCTCCCAGAAGAAACTCCGGCTGGTCTCCATTCGTCGTATCCATGTAATAATATTCTCCGTCCAGCATAATAACATTCCATGCATGACCAAGATCAGATCCTCTGGCATCTCCGGAAACATAAATACAGGGAATTCTCAGTCGTTCCAGCAGGAACTGGGCAGCCGCCGCGTATCCCGCACAGACCGCTTTCTTTTTCCAGAATACGCCTGCAATATTCTGGTCATGGTCAGATTCCTGATATTCTGTGGAATCGATTATATAGGTATAAACTGTCTCTGCCTTCTGATAATCCGTAGCGTTCGCAGGAATCAGATCCATTACCTCACGGAAGCTTTTTTCGATTGCTTCATGCGCTTCCTGAATTTCCTCCTCCGTATAAGAATAGCCGGGGGAAAACTGACAGTAATTATCCCCCTCCCGGTAGGAAGTCGTCTTGGTCTCCCTGTTTTTAACCCAGAACAATTCCGGATGGTCATTCAGTAATGCCTCATATACATGCGATATCTCGTCGCTGTCTGAGGAAGTAAGATAAAATTCTTCTTTTCTTGTCTCGATCCCGGCCTGAAGCTGTCTGTACAGTCTCTTCTCGTCTTCCTGCAGTATATTAAAATAATACTCCAGCCGGCCGGGCTGTGTCTGCTCAATGACCGCCTTTTTCAGTTTACGGACCTCCTCAGGTTCGCCCATGATCAGATCCATGGCGGTAGAAAAAATACTTCTGCCGTCGCCTGAATGATTTTCTGCAGTTTTTAAGTGTCTCAAAGCTTCCGGGTTCCGAACCAGATACGCGGCAGCCACCGCGATCAGGATCAAAAGGAAAAACCGCAAAAAACTTTTTATACGTCTTCTTTTCATGGATATCCTTTCAGTATCTGCTGCCGCTGATTCAAAACCTGTACTGACTGGAAAAGCAGCTTTTCTGTTACGAAAAGCTGCTTTTTCTCTTTTGCTTTTCAATTTAAGAACTTTTCTTCGCCATGCTCTGAATCAGAAAAATTCAACAGTAGAATCGTCAAGAAGAACCGGGCTCTTAAGAGAAGCTGTGCGCTGCTTATCGGAACCTGAGTTCCCATTATCTGATGTTTTTGTCATTTCTGCCCTGGAAGGATCGTTTTCCTCCATCACTGTCTGATAGGGATCTGTCTTATTTCCTACCGCTTCGATAAAAGCATCATAAGAATCTCCTGTCAGATCATCCGGAATAAAGAAAAGTTCCACTTCTGAATCATCAATGATGCCATGCAGATTAGCCTGGCTGAAAACACCTTCCCCGGAATCCAGCGAACTTTCTTCCGGCATGACAAAGACTACTTTTCCAAGACTTTCACCCATGGTAAGTATCAGCTGTCCCTGCCCGTCAAAAAGTTCTACCTCGGCATCATCCGTCAGCATCAGTTCTTCGGCGCTGAATGTCCCGGCCTTGCCTCCCTCAGAAAGAGAAGCCGTTCCGTCCGAAGGTCTTTCATCCTTCGCAGTCGAGAGTGCAAGTTCGAGATTGCCTTCAAGACTTACCGATTCACTGAGGTCTGCTCTGTCGCCGGAAAGCGCCAGCTGGCCGTTTTCAATGTAAACCAGCTCCTCTCTTGAAGGATAGAAAGACGGCTGCCTGATATACCGGAAACTTGCGCCGTAAGCTTCTCCCACGGTTACACCGTTTTTCGCCGAAGAACAGTGGACCGCGATCCAGTCTCCCGAATCTGTTCTGCCGCACAGAATACCAACATGGTTATCTGACCCTGCCTCCGGTCCTCTCTGGAAAACCAGATCCCCAGGCTGAGCATCCGATTCTTTAACTACATTGGCATTTTCCCACTGTTCGGATGTTCCGTCACCGACAGCCATACTCATCGCTGTACTCTTATATCCGTTAATAACTGCCCAGGTAACAAATCCGCTGCAGTCAAGGCCGTATGCCCTGATCGTCCCTGTGGTTCTGCTGCCTTCCGCTGTTACCTTGGCAGCGGAACCCCAGGTCGGATCTATACCGATCTGGTAGGACTTTCCGCCCCAGAAATAACCGACTTCACCGATAAGCGAATAAGCAGCGGTAATTACATTCACACGTTCTTCCGAAACACCCTCACCGACACTCTGGCGGACCAGGCCCCTGGAGGCTGTTACAACAGCACAAAGAAGAGAACAGTCTGTCTCCATATATTTTTTGAGGATCTCCCGGTCTTCTTTGCTGATCTGGTATTTTTTAATATAATAATTAATATGTCTGTCACCATAAGTGACATATTCATCCTGCTCTCCCTCACGGATCACGGGATTCATCTCTTCGAAGATCGCAGAAAGCTCCTGTCTGCTGCTGCTGTCCAGATAATAACTTCTTTCCCCGCGCTTTGCATGTCTGTAAACATAGATGGCCAGTATATCCTGCCAGTTGCGGACGAGCAGATGGTCAGCAGAGGTCGTTGTGTCAAGACCCAGTTCTTCACTCGTATCCCGAAGACCGTTTCTCTGTTTGTACTCTCTCTCGATCTGTTCGATAACAGACGCAAAATCCTCGGAGAAGGACAACTGATAGTTATCTCTTAAACTGTTTAAATAAAACTCCTTGCCTGCATGCAGGTTCGAAATCATATTTGTGTAGTAAACCGGCGTTCCTTCGATGCCCACCACAGAACTGTCTGTCAGAAGATCACTCAGTGACAGATCCGATAATTCTCTGGTTCCGTCGTTCAACTCATCTACAAACAGGATCAGCAGAAGCTGTTTTGAAAGATCTTCAAATACATGATAATTGGAGACCAGCGCCTGCTCTTCTTCTGATAAAGCTGTATAAACCTTCTGGATGTCAAGGATCTCATCTTTACTTTCTGCAGTCACACCATCTTTCTCGAGTTTTTCGATGCGCTCGATCAGAGCCTTGATATTTTCAGGCGGCTCAGGAGTAATTGCAGGCGTAACAGACACCTCAGGTGTAACAGACGGATCAGGTGTGACGGAGGGATCAGGTGTAACAGACGGGTCTGGTGTGACAGAAGGTGAAACCGCCGGTGTCACAGAAATATCTGCATCCGGTGCTTCTGATGGTACGATCTCTCCAGATCCGGGCGTCGGCGTGATATCCGACAGATCCGGCAGTTCCCCCGCCTCCTGTGCCGGGGTAACTTCGGCACCTTCTGCAGGTGTGACGTCCGGCTCCTGCGTCGGAGTAATGTCCGCTCCTTCTGTCGGCGTGACGTCCGGCTCCTGCGTCGGAGTGATGTCCGCTCCTTCTGTCGGTGTAACACCCGGCTCCTGCGTCGGGGTGATGTCCGCTCCTTCTATCGGCGTGGTACCCGGCTCCTGCGTCGGGGTGATGTCCGCTCCTTCTATCGGCGTGATACCCGGCTCCTGTGTCGGGGTGATGTCCGCCTCTTCTGCGGGCGTGGCATCCGGCTCCTGCGTCGGGGTAATACCGGCACCTTCTGCAGATTCTTCCCCGCCTTCAGGCGGAGTGATCCCGGAATCCGTTTCTTCAGACTTTGTTTGTATATTGCCATCCGGCGTTCCTGATGGCCCCGGCGTAACTGTTCCGTCCGGTATAACTGTTGGCGTCACCGTTGGTGTGACTGTCGGCGTCACGGTCGGTGTTGCTGTCGGTTCCGGAGCACCGCTTGGCTCCGGCGTCGGAGTGCTTTCCGCCTCTGCCGAAGCCTGTCCCTCATCCGGCTCCCCCAGTTCTTCCGACAGGTCGACTCTTCCATCTCCATCTGTAAAATCGGCAGCAACATCCTGCGCCTGCAGTTCATCCGTCTGAACATTTTCTTCATGGTTCAGCATGTCTTCCGCTGTTATTCCCAGCGGTCCGACCGCGAGCAATGAAGAAGCTACAGAAATGCAAAGAAATTGTCTGACGAACTTATTCTTCATAATATTCAAGAAGCTCCCTTCTTTCTGAGAGGGCCTGCACTTCCCCTGATTAAATAAAACAGGCCTTCAGCTATCCTGATTCTGAACAGAATATCGATAAACATAACCTATGCTATCATAGCACAGCTTAACATAATTGTCAAACAATCATAATAATATTCCATATCCTAAACCGGGAAATTTCTGGAAATATCCTCAAAATCAGGGGTTCCGTACAGGTCGTAGGGAGTCGACTGATATACATAATAATTCAGCCAGTTTGTATAAAGATTATTGGCGTGCGCCCTCCACATAAGAAGAGGTTTATTGCCCGGATCATCATCCGCATAGTAGTTTTTCGGAATATCGATGGGCAGATCTCTGCTGAGGTCTCTCTTATATTCGTTATCCAGCGTGATCCTGTCGTATTCCGGATGCCCCATGACAAAAATCTTACGGCCGCGGTCTGCCATGGCAAGGAACAGGCCTGCCTCCTCCGATTCAGCCAGAACTGTCAGTTCCCTGCAATTATGGATATCCTCGATGGGTACTTCCGTATGCCGGGAATGAGGTGCCAGAAACTCATCATCAAACCCCCGTACCAGTGGAATCTTGCGGTTCATGACACGATGACGGAAAAGACCGAACATTTTATGCTCCAGCGGCTTTTTTTCCAGACCGTAAAAATAATACAAAGCCGCCTGCGCCGCCCAGCACAGAAAAATCGTCGATGTAACATGGCCCCTGGTCCACTGCATGATCTGTGACAGCTCTTCCCAGTAATCCACCTCTTCGAATTCCATCTGTTCTACCGGGGCTCCTGTTATGATCATTCCGTCAAACCTCCTGGCCATGATATCCGGAAAGGTCTGATAGAATTTATTCAGATGACTTCTTGCCGTGTTTTTCGACTCATGACTTTCTACCGTCATAAATGTGACGTCCACCTGAAGCGGTGTATTGGAAAGTGACCGCAGAAGCTGAAGCTCCGTATCCTCCTTAAGAGGCATCAGATTCAGGATCAGGATCTCGATCGGCCGTATATCCTGATGAACAGCTCTGTGCTCATCCATAACAAATATATTCTCACGTTCAAGAATCTCCCTTACCGGAAGATCAGACGCAATTTTAATAGGCATACATGGTTCCTCCTTATATCTCTTTTTCTATCCCTGCCAGTTCCATAAAATCTTCTTCTGTCAGGATGGGAATTCCCAGTTCCTTCGCCTTTTTATTTTTTGACGAAGCAGAAGTAATATCATTATTGATCAGGTAATCGGTTTTTGCAGATACGGTGCCTGTCACCTTGCCTCCCAGAGACTCTATCCGGTTTTTAAGGTCGCTTCTGTTGTCAAAATGTTCCACACTTCCGGTAATGACAAATGTCCTGCCGGAAATCGGACTTTCCTCCGCGACAGTATCCTTCGAAAGGATCAGATGCTCCATCAGATGGTCAAGGATACACTGGTTTCTCTCCTGTTCAAACCAGGATGCCACACTGCCGGAAATGACCGGTCCGATAGAACCAGCGTCAGAAATCTCTTCTGCCGATGCTTTTCTGAGCTTTGTCAGGTCTTCATCAAAATGCCGGCAGATCACTTTTGCATTGGCCAGGCCCACATTGGGGATTCCAAGACTGTAGATCACCCTGGGAAGGGTCGTCTTTCTTGCTTTTTCGATACTGTCCAGAAGATTGTCAAAAGATTTCCGGCCGAATCCTTCCATCGATACGATCTCGGATTCGTGCTTCCTGATCTCAAAAATATCTCCGAATTCATGGATAAAGCCCCGGGCAATGAATTTCTCCAGAGTAGCCTCTGAAAGTCCATCCACATTCATGGCATCCCGGCTGACAAACAAAGTAAAGGCTTTGATTTTTTTTGCCGGACATTCCGGATTCGTGCAATGCAGCGTTTCCACATCATTTTCACGCCGGATAAGCGTTCTCCCCCCGCAGGCAGGACAGACACCAGGAATCTCCATGTTCCCGCTTCTGGTGAGATTTTCCGAGATCTGCGGAATGATCATATTTGCTTTATAGACGAGTATGTGGTCGCCTTTTCCCAGCATCAGATCTCTTACAATACTTACATTGTGAACACTGGCGCGGCTTACTGTCGTTCCTTCCAGCTCTACCGGTTCAAAAACGGCCACCGGGTTGATCAGGCCTGTTCTTGAAGGACTCCATTCTATTTCGAGAAGAACGGTTTCCCGCTCCTCATCCGCCCACTTGAAGGCAAACGCGTTTCTTGGAAATTTGGCGGTCCGGCCAAGAGACTCCCCATACGCAATATCATCATAAAGAGCGACCAGCCCATCCGATGGAAAATCATTGGACCTGACCTGGTTTTCAAAATAATCCATGGCCTCATCCAGCGTTCCGGCAGTAACCGGGCGATATTCCACCACATCAAACCCCTGGCCGGCGAGCCATCTGAACTGCTGTTCTCTTGAGTTCTGAAAATCCACATTCTCTGCGCTCACCAGTGAAAATGCATAAAACCGGACATTTCTCGAAGCCGTTACCTGATTGTTCAGCTGACGAACCGACCCGCTGCACAGGTTCCGTGGATTTTTATATCGGGCATCGACGTCCTCTATCTCCTGATTGATCTTTTCAAAATCATCATAGGTAATGACTGCCTCTCCCCGAAGGACCAGTGTTCCTTTATAAGGAATCCGCAGAGGAATATTCTTAAATACCCTGGCATTATTTGTAACAACTTCTCCTGTAATACCGTTCCCCCGGGTCACTGCTTTTAGCAATTCTCCATTCTGATAAGTAAGAACAATGGTCAGTCCGTCCAGCTTCCAGGACAGAAGGGTCTTACGATCCCCGATAAAAGCACGCAGCGTTTCGCGGTCTTTGGTTTTATCCAGAGACAGCATGGGCTGATCATGGTTCTCCTTCGGCAGTTCATCCACTGCCTCGTATCCTACGGTAACTGTGGGACTGTCTGCCAGAACTGTCCCTGTCTCTTTTTCAAGTGCCGACAGTTCATCATACAGCTGATCGTAGGTATAATTACTCATGATCTCCTTATCTTCCTGGTAATATGCTTTCGCCGCTCTGTTCAGAAGCGCTGTGAGCTCTTTCTGTCTTTCGATCCTGTCCATTTTTCCCCTTTTCCATATCGCCGTATGCGGCCCCCTGCCGCCTGTCTGATTTTCCGGCAAGATATTTCTTCAGTTCTTCGTATTCCGGCGGATTGATCATCCGGTATTCTCCGGGCTTCAGGCTGCCCAGCGTCAGATTGCATATTCTGACCCTTTTAAGTGCGGCCACCTCATATCCCAGCGCATGACACATTCGCCGGATCTGCCGGTTAAGGCCCTGTGTAAGGATGATGGAAAATGAGCATTCGCCTGTTTTCTCAACCGTACAGGGGCGTGTCACGGTGTCCAGAACCGGCACACCGCTTCGCATTCTTAAAAGGAACTGCTCCGTAACGGGTCGATCTACCTTTACGATATATTCCTTTTCGTGATAATTCGACGCCTTCAGAATCTGGTTCATCAGTTCGCCTTCATTGGTCAGAAGAAGGAGACCTTCACTTTCTTTATCCAGCCTTCCCACCGGATAGATCCGCTCCGGATAGTTGATAAACTCAATGACTGTAGTCTCTTCCCTCTGTTTTCTGGTACTGCAGACGATTCCTCTGGGCTTATTAAATAACAGCATGATCCCGTTTTCTTTCAGGCTGACAGGCTGTCCGTCCACCGCCACGGTACAGGATGGCAGAACCTTTTCACCCATACATGCTTTCCGGCCGTCTACAGTCACTCTTCCCTGCCCGACCAGCCTGTCCGCCTCTCTGCGGGAGCAATAGCCGGATTCAGCAAGATATTTGTTTATTCTGATTTCAATATTTTCGAAGCTCCCGGGCTTCTCCCTTTTCTTAAAATTGTCCATTGCTACATTATATACATTTTTTTCTTGTTCAGCAACCACCTTTTCACGGCAAAAGGAATACAGGACAGGTGATTTTTCTGGTTGTTTTTTCTCTGCGGTTATAGTATTATGTTAAGTGCAGTCATGTACCAGAGAGTTGATCCTGCATTTTGATCGATCCCGATCGCCTTGCTGAATGTGACATGCTGCAGTAATTATGAATTCTGGTTTTAACCAATAGGAGGAATGCCTATGTCAGGTTCTGGAAAAAGAACAAATCCAGTCCTGTTTCTGGCCTCTGCGATCCTTTGTCTTGGTGCCGGCTTTGCGGTCACCCAGACGTCCGACGAGCCTTCATCCATTCAGGTCAGCGCTCTGCCGGAAGTTCTGTCTTTTGCAGAAAATCTGCCGGGGCAGAATTTATCCGACAGCCGGGCGGACCTTGCGGATGATTCGGCTGGTTCCGCCGATTCCAAAGATTCGATCACAGAAAGCAGTACTCAGCCGGATCTTTCTGAAGTTCCGGCTGCATCCGAACCGGCAGGCACTTCAGAGAGTCCGGCCGATGAGGAACCGTCTGTTCAGGATCTGTCTGTTGATGATCAGTCTGTTCATGATCAGTCTGCTCATGAAGAGAACCAGCCTGCCAGGGAAGATCCGGCTTCTGCCCTGCCTTCTGAAATCCCGGCAGATCAGTCTTCTGCTTCCCCTTCCGAAGCCTCTGCCGAATCGGGTGATTCCTGGTTCGTGCACGAATTTTCTCCGGAAGCATCCAGCGGCACATGGACTTATCTGGATGAACACTGGTATCTGGTAACCGATGCAGGAACTTACCGGGGCTGGCTGTATGACCCTGACGGACATATTTATTACTTTGATCCCGATGATGGTACTATGACGACGGGATGGATCGAGCTGGACGGTCAGATCTATTATTTTGATCTGGACGGTATCATGCAGACAGGCATACATATCATTGACGGTACGGAATATCACTTCCGCCCGGATGGAACACTGAAGGGCTATATCGATCTGACACCGACGCCTGCCCCGCAGGCATCACCTGCCGATGTATCATCTGTGAACGCTTCCGGAAACACATCTGCTGAAAGCGTGGACCCGGAAGACGCTTCGTCACAGAATTCCGCTGCTGAACAGCCTTCTATTTCCGAACAGCCGGATCAAACCACTGCCGTCTTAACAGACGGCAGTAATACTCTCCCGCGATATGTTGCCCTGACCTTTGACGACGGGCCAGGTTCCTACACGGAACGGCTGCTTGATATCCTGGAGCAGAACAATGCAAAGGCGACCTTTTTCATGGTCGGCGAGGAGCTCCAGTATCATAAAGAGCTGCTCCCCCGTATGGAAGCACTTGGGTGTGAGCTCGGAAATCATACCTGGTCCCACGCCAACCTTACAGAACTGGATTTTGACGGAATCTCTCAGGAGATCGGCCGTACCAATGAACTGATCTATGAAGCAGTCGGACACGACGCGACCGTCATCCGTCCCCCCTATGGGGCGATCGACAGCAATGTGCGTGCCTCACTTGCCGCTCCGATGATCCTCTGGTCCGTCGATACACTGGACTGGGAAAGCAAAGACGTGGAAATGATCATCGAAACCACTTTTGAAAATATTACCCCCGGCTCCATTATCCTGATGCACGATATTTATGAGACCAGCGTAGATGCCGCAGAAATTCTTATTCCGGAATTAAAGAGCATCGGTTACGAATTTGTCACGGTTCATGAGCTTGCCGCTTTGTATAATCAGGAACTCCACGCAGGTGTCGCATACGGGTCGATGAATTAAAAAGAACCGCCCTCCGGCGGTTCTTTTTATATTTCCTGAACTGTTTCCTGTGAAATTAATGTTTTTATCTGTGAAATCTCAGTTCTTATCTATGAAATCTGTTTTAGATCGCATCCAGCAGCGAGCTGAAGATGTATCCTGTCTGACCGTTATAGTTGACCTTTGTCCAGTCGCCTTCGGACCCGAGCACCGTCACCTCTGTGCCCTCATCGCAGATCCCAAGAACATCCCCCTCGGTGGATGCACTTGCACGGACATTGCAGTCAGAGTTGGCACGCATCCTGACAGATTCCTGCACTTCTCCGGATGAGGAACTGCCGCCCTGTCCCATCGAATCCAGGAAAGACGCCAGAGCCGGATCAGCACTGATCGCACTGTCTTTTGCCGCACGTACCTTATTGGAAAGAGCCGTTACATCCGCATTGGCCTCAAGACTGCTCATATAGGAATCTACAGAGGAATCATTCCGTCCGTCGATCTTAAGAGAGCCGTCCGCATCAGTTATTATATAGAAGGAGCTGAGCACGGGCTCTGCCGTTGAAACATCTTTATACAGAACATTTGTATTTGCATAGGCGACATATGTCCCCTCTGTCGGGCCATTCACCTGATATACTTCCTGTACCTGATATCCCTGCAGATAATCCTTCGCATTGGTGATTGCCACCTCGTCATCAGAGGATAATCCAAGCACGATCGAACGAAGACTTTCCAGGTCCTTATCTCCCAGCGCCTTGTAGTACGTATCGATCAGCGACCGGACAGGCGGATCCGCCTGCTGAAGCGTAACACCGGCACTTCCGGAGCCGCTGTTTCCATCCGTATTCTGGGAATTATCTGTATTCGTCGTCACCGGTCCGCTGCCGGAATCATTCTTTCCCGTACAGGCACGTATGCCGAAAAATAATATCAAAACAATAAGAAGAATTCCACCGCCAAGCATGAAATAACGCAGATTGTCTGACAGCCATTCTCTGAAATCATCCACTATTTCTGCCCCCTTTCCCCCGTTAAAACGTTTAGTCAGCTGCGAACTCCTGCATCAGATGCGTTTCGCAGTGAACTGTTCATACAGTTACAGATCTATTTTAACCCCTCAGTTAGAAATTCTGTAACCAAAAATACACCGCCAGAGGCGGTGTTCCATCACTGCATGATTCATGGACACTCCCCTGTGTCCCGTTTATTTATGATTCCTGCATTGAAGTCCGAAATAACCGACTCTGCCGAGAACACACCTGAAGGGAATCGAACCCCCGCACATGGTACCGGAAACCACTGCTCTATCCACTGAGCTACAGGT
>CACZPF010000153.1 GCA_902782975.1 uncultured Lachnospiraceae bacterium | reverse complement strand
GTACGGGATGCGGATATTGTCATAACCGGCTCTTATCCAAAAGACACAGAATATCAGCAGATCGGAACCTGCTTTGCGGTATTCGGCCAGCACAAGAAGGAGTGCATCAGACAGGACGGAACGGTTATCGTAATGTCAGCGGCCAGCGAAGGAGTAGGCTGGCACTATCTGTTTGGTCCGGGCATGCCGCTTTTTTCGCCGCATGAAGACAACGTGCCGCCGGCTGATATCGCAGATCGTGATCTTATGATCTATTCAGATGGGGTGTCACGCCAGGATATCTCACAGTTTTATCGGGGAGATGCGCCGCCGGTCTACAAGTCCTGGGAAGATATTCTGGAAAAGCTGCAGGAAAAGTATGCAGGCAGAACGCCTCTTGTAGCCGTCTACCCTGAAGGTTCTATTCAAATCGGTGTGCTGGAAGCTGGCGAATGAAAATGACCTTGTACTTCACACAAAAGCTGATAGGAGACCAGTATGGTAAAAGCAGGCATAATAGGATGCGGGAAGATCGCACAGGTCAGACATATTCCTGAGTATCATGCAAACCCGAACGCACTTATCATCGGATATTATGATTTTAATCTGCAGCGTGCGCAGGAAATGGCGAAAAAGTTCGGAGGGAAAGCATATAATTCTTTGGAGGAGCTGCTGAAGGATTCACAGATCGATGCTGTGAGTGTTTGCGTGGCAAATAATGCGCATGCGGAGGTTACGGTGAGAGCTCTGTCTGCCGGTAAGCATGTACTGTGTGAAAAACCCATGGCAACCAACATTGAGGATTGTGAGAGAATGGTTGCGGCCGCAAAAAAGAATGGGAAGCTTCTCATGATCGGGCAGAACCAGCGGCTGATGAAAGCGCATAGAAGGGCTAAGGATCTGATTGAAGAGGGCGTGATCGGCAAAGTGCTGACTTTTCGCAGTACTTTTGGTCACCGGGGGCCGGAAACCTGGAGCGTTGACAAGGGGCCTGACAGTTGGTTTTTTGACAAAAATCGTGCAGGTATGGGTGCCATGGCAGATTTGGGAGTTCACAAGACGGATCTGATTCAGTATCTGATAAATGCCAAGGTTGTAAGGACTACAGCAGTTGTGAGAACACTGGATAAAAAAGATTCGGAAGGAAGTCTGATAGGGGTTGATGATAATGCGCTCTGCATTTTTGAAATGGATAATGGAGTAATAGGTACTGTGACAGCCAGTTGGACCTATTATGGCGCTAACGATAATTCAACTTCGATCTACGGTACAGGAGGAATAATGAAAATAAGCGGTAATCCGCTCGATCCGATAGAGATCATTAAAAAGGACGGCAGCCGCCTGCTGTATGATCCCGGACAAATTCAGAAAAATAACGATCAGATTGTTTCTGGTGTTATAGACGCGTTTGTCGCCTCGATCATAAGCGGAGAAGAACCTGCTGTGAGCGGGGAGAGTGTATTGTCAGCCATGAAAGTTGTTTTCGCCAGCATTCAATCATCGCAGCTGCATAAAACCATAGAGATCATATAGAAATCACTTTGTGAATGATTTCGATATGGTTGGAAAAGCAGGGACTGCTGAATATTCTTCAGCGGTCTCTGTACCATGCTATGATATATGATTGCTTTTAATGCCTCTGCGGTCCCCTGTTTCCGCCTTCGCGGCGAACCTCTCCGGCCGGGAGATCGCAGGCATCGGGATCGCATTTTTCGGCGTTCTGTTCGTCGTATTCAACGGCGTGTTTGTGCTGAAGCTGAACCCGCTCGGCGACATGTTGGCGCTTGCCGCCGCCTTCTGCTGGGCTTTATACGGGTTCCTTGCCAAACGGATCATGGACAGGTACGATACGTTCCTCGGCACCAGAAAGCTGATGTTTTACGGGATCGTGACGGCATCGCCCCTGCTTCTTCCGGAAAAGGGCAGCCTGGCAGGAATCCGGCTGATGAACTTTAATGATTTCTGCGGCCTGGCCTATCTTGGCTTGATCTGCAGCGCCTTTTGCTACCTGATGTGGAACGAGGCGGTCACATGGGGCGGTGCGGTCGGGGTAGTGCTGGTGGTTGGCGGAATGCTGCTGAGCAGTTTGAAAAGTTAATGCTTTACAGTTCGTCTGCATCAGCGGGCTCTGCTTCCATGAGGGCCTTTCTTTTTTCAGTGTGCTTCATCATCAGCGTAAGAGCTGCGAAGCACAGGACAAATGTGATCACAGCAGTGATGGCAGCCGCCGCCGCTGTTCCCACGGGCTTCTGGTAATTCCTGAAGATCATAAAGGCATTGAAGAGACCTAAAACAAGTGCAGCGATCAATGAAATGATCAGATTTGCCTTATTGGTCATCGGGATCTTCCGGTCCCAGATACCCTTTCTTGCGCATGCGACGGCAAGATACAGAGCCAGAATCATGAATACGGTCCATTCGCCTGCGAGGATCTTGAATGACGACGCGGCGCCGAAGGCAATGCTTTGCACGACCATGGAAAGGAGCAGCAGCCAGAAGGCAAGCCAGCAGCCGTTGTGCTCGATCTTAAGCAGTTCCTGTTCCTGCATTTCATCCAGATTATTCTTCATCTTCATTTTCTTCTTCCTCCCAAAAGATATCATTTAATGTGACGCCGAGAGCGCGACAGATCTTGTTGCAAAGCTTAATGGACGGATTGAATTCGCCTGCCTCGATCAGGCCGATGGTCTGCCTGGTAACGCCGGCTTTGCCGGCCAGTTCGGTCTGGGACATTCCCAATTCGATCCTTCGAAATTTCATCTTCAGATTCCGCATCGGACACCTCCTTCAGCAACTGATGTCAACTATATATTGCATTGCATGAAATGTCAACTATATATTGCAAAAATATTTTTTATCTTGCATTATTGCATCTGGTGCCGCACTGTTCCTGGGCGGGAGCACACCCCCCCTGTCCGTTAATCCGGATAATGGGGAAATTTGCCTGCAGAAAATGCCAGGCTTCTTGATTCTCCATTCAGAAGTTGTTTCCGGGAAGAAAAATCGGTACAATCTGAAGAAGGATGATGAATGGCTTAAAGGAGAAGAAACATGAAAAAGCGGCTGGCGGAAATATTCAGGCCCGAATCGAAATATCAGGCTTTTTTCCTGTCCGTGATCACGTTCGGACTGGCTTATGGAATCTACAAGGGCGTCATCGACAACTATCTGGCGGAAGTCGTGGGAATGTCCGGCTTCGACAAGGGTGTTTCGGAGTTCTTCCGCGAACTGCCGGGCTTGATGCTGGTATTTGTGCTGGCGGCACTGTACACCTTTTCGGCAGAGCGCATCTACAAGATCGGTGCGGTGTTCATGCTGATCGGGATGGCGGCGCAGGCTATAGTGCCCGCTGGCCGCGTACTGGTGATCCTGTGCATTTTTGTATATTCTCTGGGGGACCACATGCAGCTTGGTATGAGGAATACGCTGTCACTGCGGTATTCCCGGGAGGGAAGAGGCGGCGAGGCTCTCGGCATGCAGAATGCACTGCAGCAGATCGGTACGCTGGCCGGGTACCTGGTCATTATTGCGGCATTCTTTCTGGTAAAGAATTCAGTCTGGCTGTATCGCATAGCCTTCGCTGTAAGTGCCGGCATCATCTGCCTGGGCTGTCTTTCGAGCCTGCGTATGACGGACGAGAGCACGCCGGATGCCGACAAGCGCCGATTTTACTTTCGCAGGAAATACACCAAGTATTATATGCTCGAAGTATTCTACGGCGCACGAAAACAGGTGTTTTTTACCTTCGGGCCCTATGTGCTGGTCCTGTTTTACGGAGCGAACGCTATGGTCATCAGTGTCCTGTTTGCCCTTTCCGCGGTGTGCAGCTTCTTTGCCGCCCCTCTGGTCGGAAAGATCATCGACCGGCTCGGATATAAGATCGTCATGATTTCAGACACACTCATTCTGGTGATCGTCTGTTTTTTCTATGGCTTTGCCCATCACATATTTCCTAGAGACATTGCGTTTATTGTATGTTGTGCGAACTATATCCTGGATTCGATCATCTCCCTGGCTTCCATGGCATCCAACGTCTATGTCCAGGATATCTCTGACAGTCCGGAAGAGGTGAGGGCAACCATCTCGACAGGTGTTTCAGTTAATCATCTCATTACCATTCTTATCGCATTATTTGGCGGATGGATCTGGGAGGTGTTGGGCATTGAGACACTGTTTATCCTCTCAGCAGTGCTGGGCCTGTGCAACAGCGCTTATGCGGCAACAATCAAGACCCCTCTTTGACGCACCCCCCTTTACCCCCCCTCTTTGGAGGGAAAGTAAATTTTACAGATCTCCTTCCTGGCTGCGGTAAGATAGGCTCAACAAAACAAAGTAACCTTTTTAAAACGCAGTCAGCCATTAAAAATATCTCAGACGGGAAGGAGAATTACCATGAAAAACTTAATGAACACTGTATCCGGTAAGATCACGAAAAAGGCGGTTTCCTTTGCATTGATCCTTGCGATGGCCATCTCGATGCTGATGCCCGGTAGTGCCTTTGCGGCAGCAAAGAAAGCGACGAAGACCAGATCCTATACGCCGATGTATTCCGAGTCTTTATTCAAATGCCTGGATATGTACGGCAAAGATATTTTCAAGGTGACTTACGATACGAAGACCAGGAAGATCCTCGGCGTGCAGGCCAGCCAGAAAGCGAAGGGCCTCGGAACGGATATGATTGAGAGAGGCGGAATAAAGCTGGTGAAGAAAACGAACAAGGTGTGGACCTACAGAGCCACCTGGTACCTGAATTTCACCCTGCTTCCGAAGCCCGTTCAGCAGCTGGCCAAGGTGATGAGAATGAAGATCGCGCTGTTTACTTCCCTTGGCAGGATCTGCACGGTAACCGTGACCTATCAGGTCAGCGCGGACTCTCTTAAGCACAACATGTCCTCCAGGTTCCAGGTTCCCTCGAAGCTCAGCTCCGCTGCCCAGCAGATCTGCCGGTATTTCACGAAGGCATTCTGACCTCGTCATCTGCTCTCATCCTGTGATATAATTTTTGCGAAACAGCTTTATGAAGGCAGAAATGCCCTGACGCGCTTAAGGAGTAAAGATCACATGGATGAGAGCATTCATCTTCCCTCAAAATGGGCGGACTGGACCCTGACGGAAAGTCTGGGGTCCGGTTCTTACGGCACCGTCTGGAGTGCTCACAAGGAAGGGTATCCGGAGGAGACCGCAGCCGTTAAGATCATACGCATTCCCTCCAATGAATCGGAGGAGAATGCGCTTTCCTATGAATATCCGGACCTGCACGACCGGACAAGCTACTGCGAAAATCTTGTCCAGAGCGTGCTTGGGGAGATCCATACCATGGAGCTTTTGAAGGACAACGATCATGTGGTCCGGATCTATGATTATTCGCTGGAGCATGAGGAAGGGTCTATGGAGTGGACGGTTTTCCTGCTGATGGAACTGCTCACTCCGCTGAAGGATTATCTTCTTACCCATCCCATGGATGAGCAGGAGGTCCTGCGGCTGGGGGAGGAGATGTGCTCGGCGATGGAAAGCTGTGAGCAGAAGGGTATTCTCCACCGGGATATCAAACCCGAGAATATCTTGGTCTCCCCGGACGGCACTTTCAAGATCGGTGATTTCGGGGTCGCCAGGCAGATCGGGGATGCGTCCCTAAACATGTCTCTGAGGGGCACCTTCACTTACATGGCCCCCGAGATCTATCACGGGGAAGCCTACGATTCCCAGGCGGATCAGTACTCTCTGGGACTTGTGCTGTACCGTTT
>CACZPF010000152.1 GCA_902782975.1 uncultured Lachnospiraceae bacterium | reverse complement strand
TTCGTTCGGGTCTGTGTTCATCGTATGTTATTAATCAGTGTTTCCATAATAAACCGGAATAACTCTGTTTACTGTATCATCTCTGCCGCATGATCGATCAGGGCAAGACTGTTCAGGATCTCTTCTTTTCTTTTTTCGCTGCGCCCGGATCCGCCGTCGTTCAATGCTTCAAGGATCTCGAGATGGATCCTTCTTTCCCGTGCAAGAAACTGAAGAAGAACAGGATGCCTTTTCTTCAGCAGAACAGGACCAAACTGAAATTCTACAGGCGTCCAGGCAAATAGATCCTGAGGCTGTTTCTGCCGGAACAGTTCCCGCGGCACCCATTTCATGATTACATAAAACTTCCCGTCTTCCAGAACCATATCTTCATCCATAAGACCAAACCCGGCTTTTTGCATATAACGCCTTACCGCCGGAATATCTGACTGCGGCTGAAGGATCAGCTCTTTAAATGAATCCCGGACCTCCGGAGAATCCGAAAGGATCTTCTGCAGCAGGATACCGCCCATGCCCGCTATAACAAGGGTATCCGCCTCGGAAGGCTGAAGGTTTTTCAGCCCGTCCGAAAGACGTGTTTCTATTTTATCTTCCAGGCTGGCTGCCCGGATGTGTTCTTCTGCCCTGGAAAGCGGTCCCTTTTTTACATCCATGGCAATGGCGGAAGGGATCCTGTTCTCCTGTATCAGCCAGACCGGAAGAAATGCGTGGTCACACCCCACATCCGCGACCCGGTGATTCCGGGATACCATGTCTGCGACAGCCTGAAGCCGCATGGATAACTGCATGTGGATCATCTCCTGATACAAATCTGAATCGTGTATAGTTCATGGGACTGATGCTCCGGGAACCCATTCCTATAAGCGGTCCCCCATGATAACGCCATCAGTCCAGATAATCTTTCAGCTTACGGCTGCGGCTCGGGTGACGAAGTTTACGAAGCGCCTTTGCTTCGATCTGACGGATACGCTCTCTGGTGACATTAAACTCTTTGCCGACTTCCTCCAGCGTTCTTGCGCGGCCGTCATCCAGCCCGAAACGAAGGCGCAGAACCTTTTGCTCACGTTCCGTCAGGGTTCCGAGAACTTCCACCAGCTGTTCCTTAAGAAGCGTAAAGGCTGCAGCCTCGGCCGGAACAGGCACATTGTCATCCTGGATAAAATCTCCCAGATGGCTGTCTTCCTCTTCGCCGATCGGCGTTTCCAGCGAAACGGGTTCCTGCGAGATCTTCAGGATCTCACGAACTCTTTCAACCGACATATCCATCTCTTCCGCGATCTCTTCCGGAGTAGGTTCACGCCCGAGTTCCTGCAGCAGCTGACGGGAAACGCGGATCAGCTTATTGATGGTCTCTACCATATGCACAGGAATACGGATGGTCCGCGCCTGGTCGGCGATCGCTCTGGTGATTGCCTGGCGGATCCACCAGGTAGCGTAGGTGCTGAACTTGTAGCCCTTCCGGTAGTCGAACTTTTCGACAGCCTTGATCAGACCGAGATTTCCTTCCTGGATCAGGTCGAGAAACAGCATGCCGCGGCCGACATATCTCTTAGCGATGCTGACCACCAGACGAAGGTTTGCCTCAGCCAGCCTCTTTTTAGCGGCTTCGTCCCCATTCTCCATCTTCTTGGCGAGCTCGATCTCTTCTTCTGCTGTCAGAAGCGGAACCTTCCCGATCTCTTTCAGGTACATCCGGACCGGATCCTCGATACTGACGCCTTCAGGAACGGTAAGGTCGATCTTATCCAGCTCGACTTCCTCCTCTTCGCCTTCGAATCCTTCCAGTTCCATCTCTTCCGGCATGATCAGCGCATCATCCGGAGAGGCATCCGTGATCCGCAGAACATCTACACCGCTTGCTTCCAGAAAATCAAAGACCTTCTCCATCTGTTCCACATCCAGAGGCTGATCCTTAAAAAAGTCGCTGATCTCCTGATACTCGAGAATGTTCTTTTTCTTTCTTGCCAGCTCAAGAAGGTCGACAAGTTTGACACTGAATTTCCCCATATTCTCTTCCATAATAATTTTTCCTCCTGTACGTAAAAATATACGGACGCGTACCGCATATCCACTATGATCCAGAACCGGTATTCTTTTTCTGTTCTCTTTCCCCCTCTTTTATTCCGGCACCTGGAATGTAATATGTATATTCTGCTTATTGCGTTTGAGCGTTTCCAGATCCTTCTTGGCTTTGATGAGCCTCTGCAGAGCGTTCATATCTTTTGGATCCCACTCACTGTTCTTTTTGTCAAGACTTTCCTCGCGGATCCTGCAGATGGCATCCTGAAAGGCTCTGTTCTGCTCCTCCTGTGTCTCCAGATGAATACGGGCATGAAAAAGGCCCACGACTTCATCCTGCTGCTCGCTGTCGATAAAGTGATTCAGAATTCTGGCCGGATTTATATCCCCTATCCTGTGCTGTTCATAGATCAGTTCCGCTACCTGGCGGTACAGGGGGATCACAAAGTCCTCCGGCTGAATATATTTTTCCACTTCTTTAAAAATTTCCGGGCTGCTGACAAGCCAGGTAAGCATCAGCCTCTGTGCCTGGCCAGCTTTCGGTTCATGATTGCGGATCTTCTCCTGAACAGGTTTCGGAACCGGTCTGTTCTCAGCCGGCGTCCCCTGCATGGCTTTTTTGTTAACCCGTTTCCGAAGATCCTGGGACGTGATCCCGTACCGGGCATATTCACGGGCAATATTCTCGATATACAGATTACGCTCCAGTTCGTCAGACAGTTCCAGCAAAAAGGAACCCACCCGGTCAAAGAACCCGTTCTGCCCCTGAGGGATCGACATATCTACCTCTCTTTGGGCGATCCGGACACGGAACAAAAAACTGTCCTCGGCATTCTTGAGCCGCTCTTCGAAGGCTTCTGCCCCAAGAGCCCCGATAAATTCATCCGGATCCTTGTGCGGCAAAAGGTTCACGACCCGTGCCGTAACGCCAGCCTCCCGCAGAATCGGGATCGCTCTCAGGGCAGCACGGATCCCCGCATCATCACTGTCGTAAAGAAGAAGCACTTCTTTGGTGAACCGTTTCAGAAGGCTTGCATGCCCTGATGTCAGAGCTGTCCCAAGCGAAGCCACCGCATTGGTAAAACCTGCCTGATGCATGGAGATCACATCCATATAGCCTTCACAGAGTATCAGAAAATTCCGGCGGGAAGATCTTGCCGCGTGAAGCCCGTAGAGATTCCGTCCCTTATCGAAGATCGGTGTTTCCGGTGAGTTCAGGTATTTAGGCTTTCCATCCCCCATTACACGGCCGCCGAACCCGATGACACGGCTGTTCACATCCATGATCGGAAAAATGACCCTGTTCCAGAATTTGTCATACATGCCGTTTTTTTCGTCCACATTGAACAGGCCGGACTCCCGCAGCAGTTCATCGGAATAATTTTTTGACTTCATATATTTATAAAGATCATTGCTGTACTTGTCCGAATATCCAAGCCCGAAATTACGGATCGTTTCTTCTGAAAGCCCCCGGCCGGTCAGATATTCCCAGGCCTGTCTGCCGGATTCCCTGCGAAGCTGGTAATAAAAATACTGGGCCGCTGTCTTATTGATGTCCAGAAGAAGCTGGCGTTTTTCGGCTTTTTCCTTTGCTTCTTTGCTGTACTCGATCTTCGGAAGTACTACGCCTGCCCTGTCGGCCAGCTTTTCCAGTGCTTCCACAAAAGTGGCATTGTCGTACTCCTGAATAAAGTGAAAAACATCGCCGCCCGCACCGCAGCCAAAACAATGATACATCTGCTTCGACGGGCTTACCGAAAAAGACGGACTTTTTTCGTTGTGAAACGGGCAAAGGCCCATATAGGAACTTCCCTTCCGCGTCAGCCTGACATATTGGGAAACCACATCAACTATATCATTTTTCATCCGGACTTCTTCAATGATGTCATCCGAATAGCGCATTTAGTCCCTTCTTTCTTATAAAATATTCCATCCTACGGGGATGAAGAGTTCTCGGAATTTTTCCATGGCATACTGGTCAGTCATCCCGGAAAGATAGTCACAGACCACCTGCTCCTTCTTCTCGCCCCGGGCGATCAGTTCCCGATACTCTGTAGACATCTCATTTGGAAAGGAATTGTAGTATTCATACATTTCCTCCAGCATGTGAACCGCTTTTTTCTCTTCACTTTTTGCCACGGGATTTTCGTATACATTGTGGAACATGAGCGTTCGCATATCATTCAGGCCTTCCTGGATATCGTCCGACATGGTAATATGATCTTTTCCCGTGCTGTTCTCGATTATGTCATGGATAAACGTGTTCAGGCGGTCTCTTGTGTTTTCCCCCAGAAGTATCCGCAGTGTGATGGGAATGTCATCCTCCGTAATAATTCCTGCACGCTGTGCATCATCCATATCATGATGAATATAAGCCATCTTATCTGAAAAGCGCACCACCTGTCCCTCCAGAGTTGCCGGATGACCGCTGGTTCTGTGATTCAGAATTCCGTCCCGCACTTCTTTTGTAAGGTTAAGACCTTCCCCGTTTTTTTCCAGAACCTCTACGACGCGCACACTTTGTTTATAATGGGCGAAACCACCGGGATGGATCTTGTTGAGCGCCCGTTCCCCTGCATGCCCGAAAGGTGTATGGCCAAGATCATGGCCGAGGGCAATGGCTTCCACCAGATCTTCATTCAGACATAATGCTTTTGCGATCGTCCGTGCGATCTGGGACACTTCCAGCGTATGAGTAAGCCTGTTCCGGTAATGATCCCCCTGCGGTGATAAAAAAACCTGTGTTTTATCCTTTAATCTCCGGAAGGATTTTGAATGCAGGATCCTGTCCCTGTCCCTCTGAAACACGGTCCGGACATCACATTCTTCCTCCGGCCGGTCCCTGCCTTTAGAATATATGGACAAAGTTGCATAAGGTGAAAGCATTTCCGTTTCGCGCTTTTCCATCATCTCCCGGATATTCATGAGGCTGTCCTCCTTTTGATCCCCTCTGTAAATATAATTCGACACAAAAAAGAAATCTCCTCTTTTTCTTTTTTGGAATTGTTCAAAAAAAATAAAAAAAGTGTTGACTTTATCCTGAGTCTTTGATATACTACCACTTGTCGCGAGGGAAAAGTGATTCCCATGAAATGCGATATGCGGAAGTGTCGGAACTGGCAGACGAGCTAGACTAAGGATCTAGTGACTATTGCAGTCGTGTGGGTTCAAG
>CACZPF010000151.1 GCA_902782975.1 uncultured Lachnospiraceae bacterium | reverse complement strand
GGCACCAAGGGTACCAAGCTCAAGTTCCTAAACCCTTATAAATAGGGCAATCTGAGTCGGGGCAACAGGATTTGAACCTGCGACCTCGCGGCCCCCAGCCGCGCGCGCTACCAAGCTACGCCATACCCCGTAACGGATAGAATAATACCACAAGGCCATATCAAAATCAAGAGTTTTTTTGAAATTTTTGCAAAGTGGAGTTACTATTCACAGCCGGATTCAGATGAAGGCAAAACTCGTCAAGTTTACTTGTAAGAGTTTTGCCTTCATCTGAATTTGGCTTGCGAAGCAGGAACCTCCCAAACATGAGGATTGTTTTGCTCCATTGCCACTTTTTCTAAAAAAGGATATAATATAGCTGTAATGATCTGTTGACCCGGTTCCTGTTCATTAACCTGGTGTCTGTTTTTTGCGAATCAACAAAATGTGGATGATGCTGATATGAGAAGAAAACGAAAATTCTACCTCAACCGTTTGATCGCGCTGACTGTTGCTTTTTTATATGGGGTCATTCTGCTGCTCTTGCTTATTATGGATATCTATCTGATTCGGATGGAGCAGGAAGGAAGGCTGGTCAAGGAGCAGGAGGTTTTAAACAGTTATGTTCTGAATGCAGATAAGCGTCTGGACAGGATCTCAACGATTCTTTATGATATATATGAGAATGACGAGGATTTTACCTATCTTCAGAAAACGCATGATGAGCTTTCGGAATTTCAGGCGGCGTATGAACTGTCGATTATTATGAGAAGCCGCTGCCAGGTGGAAAAAGCACTCAGCGCCTGTTCTTTATTTTACCATGATCTGAAGCAGACGATGTACAAGATGGATGCAGATGCGATGCCTTCTCACGATCTTCGTACATTGAATGAGACGATGATGAAGCGCCTTGACGGGGATGTGCAGAGGGAACGATACAGCCTTGTCATAAACGGGATCGTATATCTTGTGGTCCGGTACCAGAAGGAAGGCGCCGCGATCTGTGGAGTACACAGCTTTTACGGGATCGAAAAGGAATTACAGGAGATGAGTGAGCAGCCGGTACAGGTCGTTTTGCTTGAGAAAGGCCAGGTCCTTGCAGGAGATGGGACGATCGGAGAAATTGAACCTGAACAGTTCAGGGACAGACTTGGCGGATATTATTTTGAAGCGTCGAAGGGCTGTCATCTGTTCGGTCGGAAGATCTCCGGGACCGATCTGTGGATCCTGACAGTCTATAAAGCCGGCTTTCTTGATAATATCAGCCTTCGCACCAGCCTTTTGATTTTGCTTACGATCTTTTCCATGGGGGTGGCTCTGCTGCTGTACCGGGTTTTGCGCCGGGAAATAGTGATCCCTCTCAGACAGACGACAGAAATCATGGAGAATATCCGTAAAGACGGTCCTAAGGAGATCCCTATGATAGAGAGCCGTTTTCGGGAGCTGACGGACACAAGAGAAACGCTTGCCGAGATGGTGCAGGCTCTGGAAAAGCAGAAGATCATGATCTATGAGGAAAAGGCGGAGCGTCAGAGAGTTCAGCTTCAGTATTTTGCCATGCAGCTGAAGCCGCATTTTTATCTGAACAGTCTGAAAACTCTGGATGCACTGATCTTCGAGGGGGAACCTCAGAAAGCCCATGACCTGATCCTGGATCTTTCGGCATGTCTTCGGTATCTGCTGAACACGGAACAGGATCTGGTAACACTGGGCCAGGAGATGGAATTCACACGGAAATATATAGATATGCAGAAATATATTTCCAGCAGAGAAATATCTTATGAGGAATTCTGTGATGAGAGTCTGTACTTCTTTGAAGTGCCCCGGCTTTCGATACAGACTTTTGTTGAAAACAGTATCAAGTATGCAAGGAAAGGGAATTATAAGCAGAATCTGGAGATCACAGTGGAGATCGATGAACTGGAAACTGATCAGGGACGTGTTTTGAATATCTCTGTTCGGGATAATGGGATCGGTTATCCGGAGGAGTATCTGGAATGGTTCTACAGCGACAACTGGAGCTCGGAGATGGGGCTTGGAATCAGAAATCTGATCCGGCGTTGTCAGATGATCTATGAGGGGGACGACAGGCTGGAATCGTCGATCTTTAATGATAATGGCGCCAGGGCGGAACTGATTCTTCCCGAATTGAAGACGGCAGATGCCGGGGCGGCCCGTTCTCTGCCCGGTGTTTCAAAACCATCTTCTGACAGATAGTATATCAGTCTGTTTCTGGCTGCGAACTTTTTATACGGGGGGATCGAGAATGAATGTGCTGCTTGTGGATGATCAGAGGGAAGTGCTGCGATATCTTCAGAATATTATCCCCTGGGATAAACTGCCGGTAGACCAGGTGTTTACGGCGTGCAGCGCCAGAGAAGCCCGGCTGATCATCAATAATTTTACAGTGGATGTAATTTTGAGCGATATCGAAATGCCTGAAGAGGACGGACTCTCCCTCTGTACCTGGGCAAAGCAGGCATATCCTGATCTGGAGGTAGTATTCCTTACCTCTCATGCGGATTTTGAGTATGCCAAGAAAGCCTTTGAGATCGGGAGTTTTCATTATATACTCCAGCCGGTGCGCGAGGAGGAGATCGAGGATGTTCTGAGGCGTATTCATAGAAAACTGACGGAACGGCAGGATTATCAGCGTATTAAACACAGGCAGATCCGGGTCCTCGGGCAGAAGAATACGCTCCTGGACGCCATGCTCAAATCCATGGAAGAGGGAGACACCGTCAAGGCGGAGGAAAGTTATGACTGCATAAAGGATATTCTTTCCATGGAATTTGAAAACTGCGTGCTATATCCGGTGCTTCTGCAGATCGTTTCCTGGCGCAGGATCACGGAGGTATGGCCGGATAAGCAGATCCGCATGACGGTATGCAGTATTCTGGATGATCTGCTGGAAGAGAGGGAAGGAAAGGCAGGGATCGCCGGAGTTTCTGAGAACCTGTACTGGATATTTATCGCATTAAATAAAGAAGAGGATGATCCGGATTATCTGCGGAGGATCCTGCAGCTTTTCTGGGATTTTGCGGAACAGAATACCGGTTTTCATTCGGCTTTGTATCCCTGCTATGACGAATGTACATTTGCTCAGGCTTATGTACATCTGCAGCAGCGTATGCATGCCAATTCTGATAAGCAGAAGGGTATTTTTACAGACGAACCGGAGGATGTTTCTCCGGCTGAACCTTCAGAAGGTGCTGTTGGGATGGCCATTGATTATGTCCGAAGGAATATCCGCAAAAATATAAGCCGTACCGAGGTGGCGGAATATGTGCACCTGAACGAGGAATATTTTTCACGGCTGTTTAAAAAAGAGACCGGCGTCGGATTTAAAGAATATGTACAGGCGGAAAAGATGGAAGAGGCCAGAAAATATCTGGCGCATTCCGTCCTTTCTGTGGAAGTGATCGCTTCCAAACTGGGATACAGAAACCTGTCTCACTTTTCTACGACCTTTAAAAAGGTGACAGATCTGACGCCCCAGGAATACCGTAAACAGGCGAAAGAAAAATGATGGAGAAAAAGTCACTTTTTCAAAAAGTGACTTTTTCTAATTTTGTGACCTGAAAGAAAGTCACAAATTGAAAAATGATTGTCATGAAAACGGGCATGTTTTGTCCTATAATCAGATCATCTTAAAAAACGGCCGGCATATTTGTATGCGGCGATCATTAAAGGAGGAAATAAATATGATGGGAAAGAGAATTGCCAGTCTTTTACTTGCGGCGGTTATGACTGCAGCAGGCGCGGTAACTGCATTTGCAGCACCTGAGTTCCCCACGGATGTTGATCCGGCGGACATGCCTGTGGTACAGTTTGCAGCCCCCACCTTTTACGATGTAACGGATGCTCCGCTGGTTGAAGCAGCCATGAATGAGATCCTGGCTGAAAGATATGGCGTACAGGTCAAGCTGAACTATATCGGAATCGGCTCCTGGCAGCAGCAGTCGAACCTTCTGCTTACCGGCGACGAAGTAGATGTTCTGACACTCTGGCCGCTTCCGCTTTCTACGTTTATCAACAATATGCAGCTTTATCCGCTGGATGAGTATCTGGCAGATGCTCCGGAAGAACTGCTCAACAAGTTTACACAGCAGCAGTGGGATGCCTGCAAGTCTGAAGGCGTACAGTATTCTGTTCCGAACCTTCGTAACTACGGAAACATTTTCATCTGCTACTGGGATGAGGCTAAGCTTCATGAACTGGGCTACAATGAGGACGAGATCACCACGCTTGACCAGATCGAAGAAGTTCTCTACAAAGCCCACGAAGCTTATCCGGACATCTACACGATCGTTCCGCAGAGCCAGGCTACCATGTGCAACGGTATTTACTGGGACGGCCTTGGCGACCAGAACTATATCGGCGTACTTGGAAACTGCGGCCAGGACACAACTGTTACCGATATTTTTGAATGCGAAGATTTTGTGAATTTCTGCAAGAGAACACATCAGTGGTACCTGGACGGTCTGATGATGGGCGATGCTCTTTCCAATCAGGAAAATGGATCCGTCATGATCCAGAACGGCGCTGCGTTTGCTTCTCTTTCCAACCGTGCATGCGAGCCTTCTCCCGCAGGACTGACCCAGTCCAAGTTTGTGGATGCATGGTCTGATGCGACCAACGTTACTGCCCTTACCTATGGTATCAACAATCTTTCTTCCAATCCGGATGCTGCATGGGTCTTCCTGCAGGCTATGTATCTGGATACAGATCTTCAGACTCTGCTGATCGATGGTATTGAAGGAACTCATTATATCATCAACGAAGAGGGCGGCGCTTCTTATCCGGAAGGTGTAGATGCCAATTCCTCTACGTACGGTATGGCACAGGCTTACTGGTCACTGCCTTATGCAAACAGTGATGTACCGCCCATCGACATTCTGGGACCGGCTTCCTTCTTCAGCGATCTGATCGCATTTAACGAGTCCTGTGTACCTTCTGTTGCGACTGGTATTACGATCGATACAACAGCTATGGGTATTGTTGATGAATATGCAGCCTGCCTGAATGTTAAGAGCAAATATTATGATGGTCTGATGAACGGTGTTCTGGATCCGGAAACGACTCTTCCCCAGGCTCATCAGGAGATGGTCGATGCAGGTATCGAGAAGATCTGCGAAGCCAAGCAGGCGGCTCTGGACGAATTCCTTGCTGCAAAGGGTGAATAATTGCAGATAATAATATCTGGCGTTTGGTAAGATGACGAGGGGATGGGACGGTGACGCCTCATCCCTTCTTGTGTGTTGGGAAGAACAGATCCGACCGCAGGTATGTCAGGATACGAATAAGAGGAGGAAAGAGTATGGCAGCAGATACTGCGACACCCGTAAAAAGAAAAAAGATCCGGAATTTTAAAATGAAGCTGGCTCTGCTTTCCATGATGGTTCCGGGTATAATTTACCTGATCATCAATAATTATATCCCCATGGCGGGACTTCAGATCGCTTTTAAAAAGTTTAATTACCGGGACGGTATGTGGAAGAGTCCCTGGACCGGGTTCTCCAACTTTACCTACCTGTTTAAGACAAAAGATGCTTTTCTGATGACGCGCAATACGCTTCTTTATAATCTGGCTTTTATTGTCCTTGGAACGGTGTTTTCTGTTGCGATCGCCATTATGCTGAATGAGATCCGGGTAGCAAGAGCCAAGAAAATCTATCAGGTTCTGTTCCTGATCCCCTATCTGATCTCCATGGTTGTGGTGAGTTATATAGTATTTGCATTTCTCAGTTATGATAATGGTCTGATCAATAACAGCATTCTTGCGAAAATGGGGGCTGAGAAGATCAACTGGTATATCTCGCCGCAGTACTGGCCATTTATTCTGGTGCTGGTCCACCTGTGGAAAGGCTTCGGTTACAGCAGCATTATCTATTACGCGACGGTTATCGGTATTGATACTGCTCTCTATGAAGCGGCCGTTATTGATGGCGCCACATCCTGGCAGAGAACGCTTCATGTTACGCTTCCGGGGCTGAAGAATACGATTATTACCCTGACGCTTCTGAATATCGGGCGTATTTTCTATTCCGATTTCGGTCTGTTCTATCAGGTACCGCAGAACTCCGGCGCTCTTGCCAATGTGACGACAACGATCGATGTGTATGTGTACAGAGGACTGACACAGCTTAACGATGTGGGACGGTCCTCGGCAGCAGGCTTTTATCAGTCGATCGTGGGCTTTATCATGGTTATGCTTGCCAATCTGATCGTCCGCAGGATCGATAAGGACAGCGCACTGTTTTAAGAAAGGAGACGCATTATGGAATCGATGGTATCAAATAATAAGGTCGGTCAGTTTTTTCTGCATCTGATCTGTGTACTGCTCTGTATTGCCTGCGTAGCTCCTTTTGTGCTGCTGATCACTTCCTCATTTACGGAGGAGGCTACGCTCGTCAAGGACGGATATTCGTTCTTTCCCGCAGTCTGGAGTACGGAATCCTATGCCTATATTGCCAGAAAGGCTTCCGTAATTTTCCGCGCTTATGGAATAACGATTTTTATTACTCTGGTGGGAACGACGACCAGTCTGTTTATGACGATCATGTTTGCATATCCGCTGTCCCGCAAGGAACTGCCATTCAGGAACGTTCTTTCGTTCTTTGTATTTTTTACCATGCTCTTTAACGGTGGTCTGATCCCCACTTACCTGATGTATACGGGAACTTTCCATATCAAAAATACGATCTGGGCGCTCCTGATCCCGTCCCTGCTGATGAATGCCTTCTATGTCATTATGATGCGTTCCTTCTTTACATCGAACATCCCGGATTCACTGATCGAGGCGGCGAGGATCGACGGGGCCGGAGAGTATCAGATTTTGTTCAAGATAGTGATCCCGCTGTCTGTCCCCATGATCGCCACCCTTGCATTGATGGTGGGGCTTGGGTACTGGAATGACTGGATCAATGGCCTTTATTATCTGACAGATGAGAGCCTGTTCAGTATTCAGAACGTTCTTAATAAGATGGTATCGGATGTTCAGTTTTTGAAGACGAATGCCTCGACGGT
>CACZPF010000150.1 GCA_902782975.1 uncultured Lachnospiraceae bacterium | reverse complement strand
TTTTTTGAGGAGGTTAGAAGTTCAAGGCATCGAAGCCGTTTGAAGATTCATACAATTCAATCGATGCAGAGAGTTTTGCAATTACCTATAAGAAATTCAAGGTGAAAGGATGTTCACATGAAATCTTCTCAGATCATCAACGACTGTCTCACCCGTTGGAAAGAAATCAGCTGCCTGGACTTCTGTCTTTTCGATGAAGACGATTCCCTGGTTATCAATACCGGTAAAACGATCCCCGAACTTGACGAAAAAGTACAGGCTCTCAAAGAAAGTGACTCCGGCTGTCTCCTTTTTCCCGGCTGCCATGTTTATAAAGTGTCTCAGAGTCAGGCCGAGAATTGTACCCTGATCGTCTGCGGAAAAGAGTCCGACCTTTCCCCCACCATCGGGCAGCTCTGTGTATGCCAGGTAGAAAGTCTTCTCGCTGCCTATGCAGAAAAGAATGACAAAAACACTTTTATCCACAATCTGCTTCTTGGCCGGTACACTCCCGCAGAAATACAGAGCCGTGCCAAAAAGCTGCACCTTTCCTTCACTGCGCCGCGGGCAGTCCTTCTGGTTGAAACCCGACAGCAAAAGGATGAAAGCATCCTGGCAACAGTCCGGAACATGTTTGCCGGCAGGAGCCGCGACATCGTGACCGCGTTGGAAAACGGTTCCATTCTCATATTAAGTGAACTCTCTGCCAGTGAATCCCCTGCCCAGCTTGAAGACAAGGCAGCCATGCTGGTAGACCTTCTGAATACAGAAGCCATGACCTCTGCCTGGGTCTCGCTGGGCAGGATCGCAGGCGATCTTTCCGACCTCCCGAATGCTTATAAAGAAGCAAGCACGGCCATGGAGATCGGCAAGATCTTTTCCGCCCAGAAAAATGTATTCAGCTACGAGAGCCTCGGAATCGGGCGGCTGATCTACCAGCTTCCGCTTGAAATCTGCGAAATGTTCATCCGCGAGATTTTTAAAGGAGAAACGCCCGAGGATCTGGACGAAGAAACCTTAAACACAGTTCGTACCTTATTTGACAATAACCTGAATCTCGCCGAGACTTCCCGCCAGCTCTATGTGCACCGGAATACGCTGGTATACAGGTTTGAAAAACTACAGAAGAAGTTCGGTCTCGATGTCCGTACTTTCGAAGATGCACTGACTTTCAAACTGGCCCTGATGGTCTCCGATTATATAAAAACAGTCAAATAAACATATACCTTCCCGGGCGTATTTCCCCGCCTTGGACATTTCCCAATCAAAAAGACCTGCACGTGCCATGCACTGCAGGTCTTTTTCCTGTCTGACCGCTCATCAACGGTTCATGATCCAGTAACCATCACTGGTAAAGTATCCGTAATCCTCATCTCCTACATGGGACATGAACTCATCGTCATAGTACCAGGTCCAGTTTCCACTGTCATCATAGTATCCGAATTTCGGGTCATCGACAAGTTCCTCCAGATCTGTCGGTTCCGAGGACCCTTTCTTTTTATTTTTGTTCTTGTTCTGCTCTTTTACAGGATCATAGCTGGTATTGATCGCCAGGGTCTCACTGTAATCCGCTGTCATCTCCTTGTTAGAACTGAGGCTCATATAACTGATATACGCTGTATTGTACTGTACTCTGAGCGCAGCATTCGTCATATCACCGAAATTGACCGCATAGATCGCATAGGAATTCCCTACCCGGTCCACGACCTTGATATCATATACAGCTTCGTCTTCTGAATCCGATGGATAAAAAAGCTGGACCGTCTCTCCGGTTTTGATCATGGTCTCACTTGGAAGCAGATTCTTTCCCCAGTCGCCTCCGGTATAATTCTTTCTCATATAGAACTGGCGGATAGGATTTTCCGTATTGTTGGTAAGGAAAATATAATTTGCATTGATCGTCTTTGTCCCCAGCATCCTCGGTGCCGGCGTAGAAGTCGGGATCGGCGTCACCGTCACAGAAGGCGGTATTGCCGTCGGTTTAGCCTCAGGAAGGTTCTCACTCTGTCCATCGCCGGATGCCGTCTGCGCCGCCTGTGCCTCATCCGAATCTTTTGCAGTTGAAACTGTTTCATCCGAAGTGATACTTCCCGAAGTATTGCTGCTAAGCAGAGTACTGTCCGATACCGTCTCATCTGATACTCCGCTTGCCTTTTCTCTTGAGTCCGGCCCTCCGCATCCTTCCGGCAGGAAAGAAACACGGATATCCTGTACCTCCGTACATCCAGACAGACTCAGACACAATACTGCCAACAGAATAACCGCTGACTTTTTCCTGATCATAGCTCTGTCTCCACCTCATCTGCTGCCCAGTTTTTCACACGGGAAACCGCTTTCTTCCATCCTCTGAGCAGATTATTTCTTTTACTATCTGTAATTAAAGGTTCAAAAGTTCTCTCTATGCTCCAGTTCTGACGTACCTCTTCTGCATTTTTCCAGAAGCCGGTAGCAAGGCCCGCAAGATAGGCTGCCCCGAGAGCTGTTGTTTCGATGCAGGCCGGGCGCACTACCTTTTCGCCCAGAACATCTGCCTGGAACTGCATCAGGAAGTTGTTGGCGCTCGCGCCGCCATCTACTCTCAGAGCCCGGATCGGCGTTCCGGAATCTTTTTCCATAGAACGGATAACATCCAGCGCCTGATATGCCAGAGATTCTACCGTTGCCCGGATCACATGCGCCTTGCCGGCGCCTCTGGTAAGACCGAGCACAGCCCCTCTTGCATAGGGGTCCCAGTAAGGAGCGCCAAGTCCCGTGAAGGCCGGAACAACAAACACCCCGTTGGTATCCGGAACGGACATACAGAAGATCTCCGACTCAGCAGCACTTTCAAGAAGCTGCATCTCATCCCGCAGCCACTGAATGGCAGCCCCCGAGATAAATACGCTTCCTTCCAGCGCATATCCGGGAGATCCGTCAGGATTGACGGCAATGGTCGTGAGCAGGCCCTGCTCCGAATTCACTGCTTTGTTTCCTGTGTGCATAAGAAGGAAACCACCGGTTCCGTAGGTATTCTTGACATCTCCGGGTTCAAAACAGCACTGACCGAACAGGGCCGCCTGCTGATCACCGGCTGCTCCGGAAATCGGGATCCGGCCGCCCAGCAGATGCTCGTTGGAATAACCGTAGATACAGCTGCTCGGTTTAACCTCCGGCAGCATGCAGGCCGGAATTCCAAGATAATCCAGAATCTCCTGATCCCACTTTTTATTGTAAATATCAAACAGCATGGTACGGCTGGCATTGGTATAGTCTGTTACATGAACCTCACCGCGGGTCAGCTTCCAGATCAGCCAGGTATCCACCGTACCGAAAAGCAGGTTGCCTTTTCTGGCTTCCTCCATCGCACCGTCCACATTTTCCAGGATCCATCTGATCTTTGTCGCGGAGAAATAAGCATCCGGAATCAGGCCGGTCTTCGCACGGATCTTGTCAAACATCCCATCTTTGCGAATTTTGTCGATCATATCGGCCGTTCTTCTGCACTGCCAGACAATAGCAGGGAAGACTGGATTTCCTGTACGTTTATCCCAGACGATGGTCGTCTCTCTCTGATTGGTGATGCCAATGGCTTCAATACTTTCTGCATCGATGCCGATCTGACTCATGGCTTCCATGGCAACAGACATCTGTGACGACCAGATCTCATGCGGATCATGTTCCACCCAGCCAGGTTTCGGATAATACTGTGTAAACTCTTTTTTGGCCAGACTGATAATATTGCCGCCTTTATCAAACAGAATACAGCGGGAACTTGTGGTTCCCTGATCCAGTGCCATGATATATTTTCCCATCGCAGACCCTCCATTTTTCCAGAATAATGCGTCTGTACCTCTAAACGAAACCTGCCCTGCAGCAAATACCAAATATTGGGTTCTGATACGCCTAAAGTACTATAAATTGTACCATATCCACTGACTGTTTTCAATATGTTTTCATGAAGCTGTTGCACTTCAGGGCCTGTTTTTAGAGACACAAATTTAATTTCAGCATCTCCCCTGTCTGCAGCAGAGCAGACTTTCATCCAATATCTGCAGGATTTTCTCATACAGGAAACTTTCCCAGTCTTCATGTTGCATCCGGTAAAAAACACGGCTGACAGAGAAAACCTCTGTCAGCCGCTTTACATACCGCACTCTCTCTGCAGACTGTATAAATAGAATTTATAAACAGGCACAGAATCAATGATTTTCTTTTGAATCAGCGCATTTCTTCAAAGACAGCCTCTGCTTCGGACAGGATCCTGTCAAATTTTTTCAAAGCTGTCTCAATGGGAACCGATGTGGAAAGGTCCACGCCGCCTGCTTTCAGTTCCTCCATCGGATAAGCCGATCCGCCCATCGAAAGAAATCCAAGATACTTATCCACCGCCGGTTTTCCTTCGGTACGGATCGCTTCCGAAATAGCTGCGGATGAACAATAGCTTGTTGCATACTTGTAAACATAGAACGGTGAATAAAAATGAGGGATCCTTGCCCATTCATACTGTACCTCATCATCGATCACCATCTCCGGTCCGAAATAGAGAGCGATGAGATCTTTATAAATTCCGGAAAGAGAACCAGGCGTAAGCGATCCGCCCTGCTCAGCGAGTGCATGCGCCTTCATCTCAAATTCAGCAAACATGGTCTGACGGAAAACGGTACTCTTAAAGTCTTCCAGATACTGATTAAGATACGTCATTTTCTCTTCCGGCGTTTCGGCTTTTTCAAGCAGCTGCTCCACCAGAAGGTTTTCATTCACCGTCGAAGCCACTTCCGCAACAAACAGCGTATAATCCGCATAATGGAACGGCTGGTGATGATTGGCAAGCCAGGTATGCATGGAGTGGCCCATCTCGTGTGCTATGGTAAATACACTGTCCAGCGTCCCCGTAAAGTTGGTGAGAATATATGGCATGGAATCATAGGTCCCCGATGAGAACGCCCCGCCTCTCTTCCCCTTGTTGGGATATACATCGATCCAGCGGTCCTTAAATGCCTGTTCTACAACAGAGCCATACTCCTCTCCCAGAGGACTGACAGCCATCAGCACCAGTTTCTTTGCATCTTCGTACGTATATTTACGGGAAGATCCTTTAAGAAGAGGCGTATACACATCATAATAATGCAGTTCATCAAGACCCAGCATTTTCTTTCGCAGTGCCACATAACGGTACATCACCGGCATATATTTATGAACTGTCTCGATCAGATGATCGTAAACCATCTCCGGGACATGCTCTTCGGCCATGGACATGGCTCTGGATGAAGAGTATCTGCGGGCTGCGGCCGTTGCTGCTGCACCTTTCACTGCACCTGCATACGCAGCTGAAAAAGTATTGATATGCTCTTTAAAAGTCTTATAGTAATTCCGGAAGGCATTTTCTCTCAGGACACGGTCTTCACTGGTCTGCAGCAGAATATAATTAGAACCTGTCACTTCATGCTCTTCTCCTTTTGCATCCGCGGCAGGCGCAAACAAAAGGTCTGCATTTTCCAGGTTCTCCGCAATCTGTCCGGGAGCAGCAAATACTTCGCCAAAGCCTGCCAGCAGGGTCTCCGCTTCGACAGAAAGAGTATGTGCTTTGACATCCAGCAGTTTCTGAAGCTTAAAGCGGTACTCTGACAGTACAGGAGCCTGAAGGAGAGATTTCAGTTCTTCCTCCGGAAGGCTTAAAATCTCAGGCTCGGCAAAGGCTGTAGCTGACATGGCAGCCACATACCTGCCATACACTCTGGAATACATATCCTGTGCCTTATCACCTCGGGTGTCCTCACATCTTCGCAAATTTGCATAGCAAAACAGATCAGATATCTTTCTCTCCAACTGTACGGAAGCATCCAGGAATTTCCGGATCGTTTCCGCATCTTTTAATTTTCCCTGAAAAGAAGCCGCCTCCTCAATATAGGGCGTAATCTCCGGGAGTGCCGCCTCCCATGCTTCGTCACTTTCATACATTTTTGTCAGATCCCAGGTAAAAGCAGGATCCAGTTCCGATCTTTCCTTTAAAAGTTCAGCCATTCTTTTCTCTTTTATCCTCTTTTATTCTTTTCTCTTCTTCTATCTTTTTTATCTTCTTTTATCTTCTTTTATCTTCTGTAAACAGGATTCCATATCCCGAAAATCGGTAATGATCTCATAAGAAAAGTTCCATTCATTTTCCAAAACATCTGCCTGATCCAGCATCAGACTGCCTGGAAGGTTTGTTTCCCTTTCCTTCGGCGGCCTGTAAAGCACCGGGTGCATCCCGGCCCCGTAAGAACCGCAGATATCCATCTTCATACTGTCCCCGATAAAAGCACATTCCTCCGGCTGCACGCCTGCCCTCGCGGCACAAAATTCAAAAAACTTCGGATACGGTTTCTCAAATCCTGCTTCCTCGCTGGAAATAATCTCATTCAGCAGATTTCCGAACCCAAGCTTTTCGATTTTCTTATACTGCATGTACGCTGTCATATTCGTCGCAACCGCAACATAGTATCCTTCATCCCTGAGCCTTTGGATCAGCTCACCAGCTCCCGGTTCCGGCACTACATGCGCAAGGATCTCCTTCCAGTAGGTCTGATACATCTGATCCGCATGTGGAAATATCGGTATTCCGAGCGTTTTAAGAACTTTCTGGTACCGGATGTGGCGGTTATGGATCGCCGCATTATTCAGGCCAAGATATAATATGGTGCGGTTCATCTCATCCCGCATCACCTGATTCATCTTATCCCGTGATACAGAAAGAACCTGTTCCCCATAGACGAGGACCTTCTCCCAGGCCTTTTTATGACAGGAAGAAAAATCATACAACGTATTATCCAGATCAAAAAAAACCGCTTTAATCATACTTTCCTCTTTGTCAGCGCATTTACTACTTCTCATACAGGAATCGTTCCGGAAGTGTCACATGGAATCCTTCTGCCACCTGACGAAGATTTTCGGCTGTAATAGTCTGCAGTTTGTCCGGTCTCACCGAATAAATCTTGATCAGGATCTCCGCAGATTTTTCGATGGTATGCATAAGACCGAAGGTCAGGTCAAAATCCGGGCCCGAACAGAACATGCCATGATGTGCCCAGATCGCAGCGTCATAAAGTTCCATCAGTTTGCTGGTCTCGACAGCAATAGCCCTTCCACCGGGAACCATCCAGGGTACTACCCCGACGCCATCCGGAAATACCACCGGGCATTCTGTGGCAGATTCCCACAGCTCTCTTGTAAAAATCTCATCTTTCAGAGGAAGAATAAAGGTAAGAGCAATAATGTTCGTTGTATGCGCGTGATAAATGACACGGTGCACCCCATTGGTCACTCTCTTTTTCACTTCATGGTTCATCAGATGGGCCGGCAGCTCGCTGGTGGGACGTCCACCCTCCACAAGACCCCAGCGGATCCTGTAATTTTCCCCTTTATCATCCAGTTCAATAATAGCGATGCAGGCCTCCGGATCCACAATAATATTCCTGAAATATTTGCCGCTGCCGGTTACCAGAAAATATTCTCCCGCAAGTCCAGGGACACTGGTGCCGATGGGTTCCCAGTTGGCATGATCTGAAAGACGGGGGAGGATCTCCTGTACTTCCTCTTCTTTCAGCCTGTAAGAAAGATTGCCGCCGTTTCTCTCGTGCCAGCCCTGCTGAAAACCATCATCAGCCATCTTTACAAAACCGCGTACAAATTTGGTATTTAAAATATTCATAGTCTTCTCCTTTTCTATGATTTTCTTCTTACCTGAACCTTTATGGCCGAACCGCTGTGCAGCTGCCGTTTTCAATGTTATGATACACTATCCTGACTCAATCTGCAACAAGATGTCAAACTTCTCCTGAACGGACTGAAAATCTGTTCGTTACTGTTCAGACCCAATGTCATTAACTTAAGCAGATTTTCTTGAAGCCAAGGAGGTCTGCTTTCTCTTTGCCCGTAATGTTACTCATCTGTACAAGCGGTTTTAGCTTTTATATCTGATATACAGCTGGCTATATGCGAAAAAATATTATAACATAATAGGCTTTGCAGTAGACCAAGATGAAAAAAGTTTACCGTAGTATCCCGGTAAACGGCTATATGCGGTAAACTATGAGACTAAAATGGCTCTGGCAGCAGAGCAAAATGATGAAAAGTTTACCGTAGAAC
>CACZPF010000149.1 GCA_902782975.1 uncultured Lachnospiraceae bacterium | reverse complement strand
TTTTTTGAGGAGGTTAGAAGTTCAAGGCATCGAAGCCGTTTGAAGATTCATACAATTCAATCGATGCAGAGAGTTTTGCAATTACCTGAAGTAAAAGAAAAACGATCTGAGGGGTTGAATTTAAAGCAATGGCATTTGATATAAAGGGGCTGAGAGGCAGAAATGAGGACAGAAATAAAAAGTCTGCGCGTCCTGACAGGGGCAGGTATATTTCGCTGCAGGATTCCTTTTCCTCCGATCTGTCTGATCTGCCAGATGCAGACAATACATCTGCACCAAAAAAGCATACTAAGGGTCTGAAAATTGCAGGCCTTGTCCTGGGGTCTTTGGGAACGGTTGCTTTGACTGTATATGGAGTGGTTTCCTATTATTATTCTGAGCACTTCTTCAGGGGAACCGTGATCAATGGTATTGATTGTTCCGATAAGACTGCTTATGAGGCGGAACAGCTGATCCGTGCAGACGTTGAAGACTATTCCATTCGGGTTAGCTCCCGGAATCTCGAAGATGAGATCATTGATGGTTCCTCCATCAATTACCAGTATGCACCTGTCGGGGAAGTGCTGGAGCTGTTAAAGGAGCAGAAACCCTATGAATGGCCCGGCCGGATGCGTGAAAAAAAGGAGTATAACATTACCGTCCGTACCACCTTTGACAGACAGCTTCTGGAGGAACAGGTGCTGTCGCTTGCCTGTACACAGGAAGAGAATCAGGTGGAACCGGAAGATGCGTATATTTCATTCCAGGATGGCCAGTTTGAGATCATTCCCGAGACAGAGGGCAGTGAGATACGTCTGAAGGGAGCATACCTTGCAGTAAATGAGGCGATCAGTGCCGATCTTGGCGAGATAGACCTCGGGACTTCTGAACAGGCATATGTACAGGCTGAGGTGACCAGCGCGGATCCGGATCTTCAGGAGACGCGGGATGCCTACAATCATATGGCAAATGCGAGCATTACATATGATTTTGGTGAAACAAAGGAAGTTCTGGATGGTACGGTGATCAAAAACTGGCTGAAATTTGATGAAAAAGGGCAGCTGCTTCAGGACGATGGATCATTCCAGCAGAAAGCAAGAGAGTATGTAGCTTCTCTGGCGGAAAAGTATGATACGGTCGGTACATCCCGTCCTTTTGACACGACGAGCGGTCGTACCGTTTATGTTTATGGCTCTGCTTACGGCTGGAAGATCGACCAGGAAGCAGAAACGGAGCAGCTGGTAAGTGACATCCGAAACGGGGTACAGACCACGAGAGAACCGATCTATTCCATGCGGGCCAACTCTCACGGGTATAATGATTTTGGCGATACCTATATTGAGGTGGATCTCAGCTGGCAGTATATGGTATATTATCAGAATGGTCAGGTCATCATGAGTTCCGAGATCGTTTCGGGAATGTACTATGATCCGAGCCGCCAGACACCACCCGGTGTATATACCTTATATTATAAAAAGAGTCCGGAAGTACTCAGAGGACCCCAGAGAGAAGACGGCACTTATGAATATGAAACCAATGTGACCTTCTGGATGCCGTTCAATGGCGGAATTGGTTTTCATGATGCTACCTGGCAGCCTTATTTTGGCGGGGACAGATACCTGTACGGCGGTTCCCACGGATGCATTAATCTGCCATATGATTCGGCCGCCTATCTGTATTCTATTATCGATTACGGTGTACCGATCATCTGTTTCTATTAAAAGAATTTATTGTATCATGATACCCTGATGCTGTGTCAGGATGTGAGCAGTAACTGTCAGAAACTGTCATAAAATTAAGGTCCGAACTGCCGGCATGGCTCTGAAAATGAAGCGAACGCCGTCCTGGTGAGGACCTGATTTTCTTTAGAAGAGACTATTTAATCGGCTATTATGGAAAAAAATCTGACGGAAGAAGAAAGGCTTGCTCAATTTAGTGAGAGTCTTCTCGACTGGTACCGTGAACATAAACGATCCTTTCCATGGAGAGATAAAAATAACGCCTATTATACCTGGATTTCCGAGATCATGCTCCAGCAGACAAGAGCACAGGCAGTGATCCCATATTTTGAACGCTTTATAAAGGCCCTTCCTGATATAAAGGCACTGGCGTCCTGCAGGGATGATGATCTTCTGAAACTGTGGGAAGGACTCGGGTATTACAGCAGGGCAGGGAATCTGAAAAAAACAGCTGTCATCGTGACGGAAAAATATGGGGGAAGCCTTCCGGATACCTTCGAGGAACTTCTGCGACTGCCCGGAATCGGGAGATACACGGCAGGTGCCATATCCTCTATCGCCTACGGACAGCCTTTCCCGGCGGTGGACGGGAATGTAATGCGTGTGGTTTCCCGTGTACTTCTGAACAGAGAAGATATTTTAAACAGCCGGATAAAACAGCATTTTGAGGAATTGCTGAAGAAGGTGATGCCCGAAGAACGACCGGGAGATCTGAATCAGGCTATGATGGATCTTGGCGCGATGATCTGCCTGCCGGCGAGAGAACCTGACTGTCCTGATTGTCCAGTACGTGATGTGTGCCTTACCAGGGAGACAGGGCTCTGGAAGGAAATTCCTGCCCGAAGTGCGAAAAAGAAAAGAAGAATCGAAAACCGGACTGTTTTTATCATTCAGGATGGCAGCAGAACAGCCATTCGGAAGAGGAACAAAAAAGGACTGTTTGCAGGTATGTACGAATTTCCAAATGAATCAGGAGAGTTTACACGAGAAGAAGCACTTTCCTATGTGGAAAAAAACGATCTTGTTCCTCTCTACATAGAAGCAGGACCGGAGTCAAAGCATATTTTTACACACATAGAATGGCATATGAAGGCCTACCGGATCCGTGTGTCCGCGGATCATGCGGATACCGGAACCTTATTTTTTGTTGATTTTTCAGAGCAGCAGGACAGATACGCGGTGCCTTCCGCATTCGATACTTATAAAAAATATCTGTCCTGCCATACATAAGCCTACTGACCAATAAACAGCAAGGAGGAAATTTTTATGAAACTGCTTAGTGTGGCAGTACCCTGTTACAATTCCGAGTCCTATATGGAAAAATGCGTTCAGTCACTTCTCTATGGGGGCGAGGAAGTAGAGATCATTATTGTAGATGACGGGTCCAGAGATCGTACGGCATCGATTGCTGATGATCTGGCAGAGAAATATCCTACTATCGTGAAGGTGATTCATCAGGAAAACGGCGGCCATGGTGAGGCGGTAAACACGGGGATCAAAAATGCGACAGGCCTTTATTTCAAAGTGGTCGACAGTGATGACTGGGTAGATAAAACTTCTTACGAGAAGATCCTTCATACGTTGGAAGAACTGTCCAAGGGCCCGGAAACAGTGGACCTTCTGATCAGTAATTTTGTTTACGAAAAGCAGGGAGCAGCTCACAAGAAGGTCATGCGGTATAATAAATGTTTCCCGGAAGAACAGATTTTCGGCTGGAAAGATGTAGGACATATGCCAAAGGGAAAGTATCTTCTGATGCACTCTCTGATCTACCGGACCAGGCTTCTGACAGACTGCGGCATGGTGCTCCCGAAGCATACCTTTTACGTGGACAATATTTTTGCCTATGAGCCTCTTCCCTATGTTAAAAAAATGTACTATCTGAATGTGAATTTTTACCGGTATTTTATCGGAAGAGATGACCAGTCAGTAAATGAAAAGGTCATGATCAGCCGTATCGATCAGCAGATCAAGGTGAATAAGCTTATGGTGGATGTCTATAATAAAGGAAACTTTTCAGAAAAGCATCTGAAAAAGTATATGTTCAGCTATCTGGACATTATAACTACCATATCAGCTATTATGCTGATCAGAGCCGGCTCGCCGGAAGCGCTGGAAAAGAAGAAAGAACTTCTGCAGTATATAAAGACAAAAAACCGCTCTATATATGGAAAGCTGAGACGCAGCCTGTTTGGACAGGTGACAAACCTGCCCGGCCGTGGAGGCAGAACGCTGGCTGTAGGAATCTATAAGATCTCACAGAAATTCTACGGTTTCAATTGAACAGAATATATTGATCTGATCGTGTTATGCAGGGCAGAAAGAAAGGGTATCGCTCCGACGACGGAATAAAAACCGCGGGAGTGATACCCTTTTTAAAACTTATTTATCGACGTAGGAAACAGTCTTCCGGGTTACTCTGCTGACAGAACGTTCCGGATAGAACAGAACACTTCCCAGGAAGGCCATTGTACATCCGAGACATACATCGATGACAGAGTGTTGTTTCAATAACATCGTAGAGAGAATAATAAGGATGGTAAGGATCCGGGAAGCAGTGCAGATCTTCCTGTGGTTCCGCAGTCTCCGGGAGCTTGTAATTGCCTTATTGATCGCAAGGGAATTAAATACGTGAATGCTGGGAAGTACATTGGTTGCGGTGTCGTTTTTGTAAAGGATCCGTACCATATCCGTAAAAATATTTTCCCGCGGGAAAACAGAAGGACGGAGATGCAGCATATTGGGATAAACATAGGATACAACCAGAAAAACGGTCATACCCATCATCATATTGAAGGTCAGCTGATAATATTCACTGCGGTCGTCCTTACGGAAAATGAAGTACAGGACTGTGAAGAACATATAAGGAAACCACAGCAGATAAGGAACGATGAATAATTCACAGAAAGGAATCATGTCATCAAACACGGTATGAACAACATGATACCGGTAACCCATCAGACTGCGGGTTTCAAGATATCGGAACATCAGGATATAGAATATTGCATACGTAAGTATCAAAAACCCATGCCGGTACTTCTTGAAAAATAAAAACACGCTAAAATCTCCTTTGTATTATTTTGAAAGCAGAATGAAAATATGTACGAGACATCCGGAAAGCATTATTCCGGGAGGAGGATGGATATCTGTTCCTTCTCTGTAGATACCGCTATTTTTTTCTTAAATCCGCATGGCTCACCGTCTATGTGGATGGGAGAAGGCACCGGACTTTCGATCACGATGCTGCGGCAACGGTAAATGTGAATGCCGGGAACCTTCGTATGGGCGCCCCGAAAGGCAGAAGGAAGTGCCAGACACATGAGAAGCCGGGGAATCCCCTCTACGGCAATGACATCCAGAATGTGATCGTGGGTGTTGGCCAGAGGACAGAACTGAAAGCCTCCGCCTTCATATTTCTGATTCATGACAGCTATGAAGTATAGTTTATCATAGGCGTATTTGCGATTTTCGTCAAGGGTAAATCTGACTGAAGATGGCGTCAAAAAAAGCATTTGTCTGAGCGCAACATACAAGTAAGTCAGCTTGCCAAGGCCGAAATTGTTAAGCATTTTTTTGGCTGGTGTGACCTGAACCTCATGGCAGACAGCAGCATCGTACCCCATCCCGGTACTGATTCCGAACCGGGAAGTAGTGACCGTTCCATCTTCATTTTTGAGGCGGATAACAGGAACATCCATACGGCCGATCCGGTGGTCATAAAGAATGATTTTAAGCGCCTGGACCGGATCATGAGGAAGATTCATGCCTCTGCAGAAATCATTGCCGGAACCGGTAGGAATAAAGCCGAATATAACAGCCTTCAGATTTCTGATACCAGTCAGAACTTCATGGATAGTGCCGTCTCCCCCCATCACTATGATGGTTACAGGCTTCTCACAGGATGCATCTTTTGTGATCTCTTCCGCCAGGCGTATGGCGTGCCCTGCATATTTAGTCATGTAGCTTCGATAGGCAATCGATTTTTTATCCAGAATAGTACGGATCCTGTTCCAGATCTTTCTGCCATTCCCGGAACGGGAGTTGGGGTTTACAATAAAATGGTACATAAGGACGCTCCTCTTATTTATGGTAACTGAACTGTACTTATCATAACATTATGTATTCTTTTTTACAATTATTTTTCTTTATTCTGTCGCAAAATTGAAATCAATGTGTTATAATATGCATGATTTACATAATGTACTGACTGTCTGAGAGGAGGAGTCTTTATGAGGTGCCCGTTTTGCAACAGTGAAAAAATAGGTGTGGTCGATTCAAGAAAAGTAGAAGATATCAACGGTATCCGAAGAAGAAGACTCTGTGAGGCCTGTGGAAAGCGATTTACGACTTATGAAAAAGTCGAGACTATTCCTCTGACAGTCATCAAAAAAGATCAGACAAGAGAACAGTACAGTCGTACAAAGGTTCAGGATGGTGTTCTGAGAGCGTGTTATAAGAGACCTGTCCCGATAGAAAAGATCGAAGAAATGCTGGATTCCATAGAAGGTGAGATCTTCGGCTCAGATGATAAAGAGATCTCCAGCAAAAGAATCGGTGAAATCGTTATGGAACATCTTCAGAGGCTGGATGCCGTGGCCTATGTCCGGTTTGCATCCGTATACCGCGACTTTAAAGATGTCAGCACATTCATGGACGAATTAAAAAAGTTTTTGAACTGATGATTCAAACAGACGCCGGGAAGGCGGCTGTTTTCAGGGAAACCTTTCTGAAAAAAAGCTACTATCCGGACAAGACAGTGAATAGTAACGAAAAAAGAGGGTGTACCGGACGTACTGCTGAAGTACATCCGGTACACCCTCTTTCAGATTTTATAGTAAACAATAAGTCTTTTATGTTGTTGACTATAAAAATTATACAATACCCTGAGCCTTCATGGCATCGACTACTTTTTCGAAGCCCGCGATATTGGCGCCGACAACAAAGTTGCCCGGCATATCGTAACGCTTTGCGGCATCATCGACCTTCTTAAAGATGTTGACCATGATGTCATGAAGCTTTGCGTCTACTTCTTCTGCACTCCAGGAGAGGCGCATGGAGTTCTGGGACATTTCAAGAGCAGAGGTAGCTACGCCGCCTGCATTGGCTGCTTTGCCCGGCATAAAGCAGATGCCGTTTTCCTGAACATAGGCGGTAGCATCCAGCGTAGTAGG
>CACZPF010000148.1 GCA_902782975.1 uncultured Lachnospiraceae bacterium | reverse complement strand
TCAGGATATTTTCAGAGAAGCGGTCAGAGGACTTCTTCCTTACCGCTCAGAAGAGAACGGGCTCATCTATCAGGTAATCGACAGAGCAGATGTAAAAGGCAATTATACAGAAGCTTCCGGCAGTGTGATGGCAGCCGCAGCCATCATGAAGGGTGTCCGGCAGGGTACACTTTCGGCGGAAAAATACCTTCCTGTCGGTAAGGAAATGTTTGAAAGCGTATGCGATCATAAGCTCCGGGAAAGCGAGGACGGCGTGGTCAGGCTGCAGGATATCTGCCATGTGGGAGGCCTCGGACCCGGGGAGAAGCGTGACGGGACAGTTGAATATTATCTGTCGGAGCCGATCTCAGCAGATGACGCCAAGGGCGTCGGGCCGTTTATGATGGCCTTTGCCGAATATCTTCGTTCCTGACAGCAGGGTGCTGCGGAATTCTTTCCGCCTTGCAGATCCGGCTGCGGGAACTTAAGATAGAACCTTTAAACTTGTTAAAAAAAAGAAAAGGAGAATAAAAACAATGAAGATGAAAAAAGTTCTTAGCCTTGGCTTAGCTGCTGTTATGGCTCTTTCCATGGGAAGTGCTCTTGCTGTACAGGCAGAAGAAGCGTCCTATGACGAGTGTACCATCAAGTTTGCATGGTGGGGCGGCGATTCTCGTCATGAGGCAACTCAGAAGGCTGTCGAAGCATTCATGGCAAAGTATCCCGGAATCACGGTAGAGGTCAACTTTGGCGCCTGGTCCGACTGGGAGTCCGCAAGAGCTCTTGAGTTTACTTCCGGCACAGCAGCCGATGTCAACCAGATCAATCTGAGCTGGATCAACGAGTTTGATTCTGACGGATCTGTTTTCCTGGATCTGAATGAGGTTTCCGATGTTCTTGATCTTACACAGTGGGATGAGACAAACCTTGCCATGATGCAGGATGTAAACGGCGGACAGGCAGGCGTTCCTGTTTCCATGACCGGCCGTGTATTCTACTGGGACAAAACGACCTTTGAAGAGGCCGGCCTTGAGGTTCCGACTTCTCTTGCCGAGCTTCGTGATGCCGGAGCAGTATTCCAGGAAAAACTTGGCGATGACTACTATCCGCTGGCACTTGGCGAATTTGACCGTATGATCCTCATGACCTTCTATCTGCAGGCCAAGTATGGCAAGAACATTATGGCTGACGGTGCTGTTCAGATGACAGAAGAAGAGCTGAAGGATGGTCTTGATTTCATCATGGGTCTGGAAGAAGACCATGTGATCCCGTCTATCGTTACCATCGACGGCGATGCTGCAGCAAGCCTTGACCAGAACCCGAAGTTCATCAACGGTCAGTATGCAGGTATCCTTGAGTGGGATTCCGCTCCGAAGAAATATATCAACGCTCTTGCAGAGGGCAGAGAACTGGTAGTTGGCAATGAGTTTACAGACTTTGGCGATAACGGAAGCACCGGTGTGTTCTCCAAGGTTTCTCTTGGATTTGCGATTTCCTCCACTTCTGAACATCCGAAGGAAGCTGCTATGCTGATCAACTATCTGTGCAACGACGAAGAAGGCGCAGCGATCATGGCTTCCGAGCGTGGCATTCCGGAATCCAAGGCAGCTTACGCAGTTCTTGATGCAGCCGGCGCTCTTGATCCTGTCATCGCAGAAGCACATAGCAAGGTTATGGAAGCATCCGAATATGCCGAAGTACCTACCTACGAAAGCAACGCTCTGAAGGGCTCTGAAGGAACATACAGATATGTATTTGGCGGACTTTCCTACGGTGAATTTGACACTGAAGAAGGTGCTGCAGAGCTTCTGGACGGCATGACCGCTGCTTTTGAATAATTTAAAGGTTTTTCGGAATTCTGACAACAGAAGAGGCCACAATTAGAACCTGATGATGGCCGGCTTGCAAAAAGCCGGCCATCCTTTACGCTGGCATGAAAATTGGAAAGGACAGAAGAGATGAAAAAATGGGCAAAGAATAATATAGGTTTCTTCTTTATTATTCCGTGGCTGATCGGATTTCTCGTCTTCAAACTGTATCCGTTCGCATCTTCTCTGGTATACAGCTTTACAGACTACAATCTGTTTAAGGGAATCAAAGAAACGGGTATAATGAATTACATCACTGTCTTCAGCAAGAGACAGAACAGAGAAGCACTGATCATCACGTTCAAGTATGCATTTATGACGGTTCCCCTTAAGCTGGTTGTCGCGTTGTTTATCGCGTATATCCTGAATTTTAAACTGAAGGGTGTAAACCTGTTCCGGACGGCATACTATATTCCGTCTATCCTTGGTGGTTCTGTCGCTATCTCCGTTTTGTGGAGAGCGTTGTTTAAAGATGCCGGCCTCATTCCGCAGATGATCCGTCTTCTGGGCGGCAATCCGC
>CACZPF010000147.1 GCA_902782975.1 uncultured Lachnospiraceae bacterium | reverse complement strand
CTTTGCATACAGCGTAAGATCGACCGCAGGCATTTCGTTTCCTGTCCATGGTGAAGCATACAGAGGATCTGTGTACCAGCCATAGAAGGCATATCCTTCGGATACCGGCGGCTCTGAAATATTTAAAAGATCCGCATACCCGGTATCCGCCTGCGAAAGAACCACGAATCCCTCCGGGATCGCTGTATGCACTCCGTCGGTGCCAGTGGTAACTTCAACATCTGTCAGATAACCGACGCTTGTATTTACCGAACCGGCGGGAACCGCGAGTGAAAGCTTATAAGCCGGGAATGATGCGTCTCCCCGGACAATATAAGTAAGGCCATGCGCTTTTGCGAATCTGTCTACTCCGCTGTGGAAGACTTCGGTATAGATCGTCAGGACCGGCGAAACCTCATCATCCTGGAAGGCAGCACCCAACGCAGAATACAGATGGCGAAGTCTCGGCCAGTGCATCAGATTATGTGCACTTAGGACTGCCACATCTTCTGAAAGGATCACCGTATCCAGAGACTTAAAGCCGCAGTATACATCATTGATCCTGTTTCCGAAAGCCCCCTCCTGAATGGAGGTAATATTGCCGTTCAATACCAGTGTACGCAGGCTGTTTACCTGTCCGATATCAAAAATACCCGCTTCGATACTGGTGACTCCGCCTCCCAGTGTAAGGGTGGTCAGGCTTTCGCATCCCCGGATCAGATCGCTTCCATAGGATGTAACAGAAGAAGGGATACTGAGGCTGGTCAGCGCCGAGCAGCCTTCAAATGCTCCACCCTGGATTTCAGTAACATGGTTTCCCAATTCCACGGATCGAAGGGATGTACAGCCGGCAAATGCCCTGCCTCCTATAGTTCCCCCATCCACATAAACAGTCTCAAGGTTTTTAAGATCAGCAAAAGCCTGCCACGAAATCTCAGGCGTTCCGGTTATATAGAGCTTTTTAACTGCCGAATTACTGAATACATCATTTCCAATATACTCCAGCGTAGAGGGGAGATTCACCTCCGTAAGATACTTGTATCCCTGCTCCGTATACTCATCGTAATAGTAATAGGTGTTGGCAAAAGCACCTTCGTACAGATGGGTAACTCCCTCTGCTATGGTAAGTGTCTTAAGCTTCGAACCCGGTCCGATATAGAACGGGCCTTCCGCATAGTACAAATAATCATTGTAATAATAGTGGCTGCTTATTTCTTTCACGCCGCTTCCGATCGACAGATTTTCCAGACCCGTACAGCCCACCAAAATTTCTCCGCCATATTCAGTCACACTGTCGGGAATCGTAAGACTCTTAAGCGAACGGCATCCCGCCAGCGCAAAACTTCTAATGCCGGTCACCGCGTTGCCAAGATTTACTTCATTAAGATTCACACAGTTCTCAAATGCATGCTCGCCTATCCTGCCGGCAACAATGGAAACCTTTTTCAGATTCACAGCATTTGCGAATGTATAATCCTCAATGATCGCGCTGTTTATGTCGATTTCTTCAAGGTTCATGCAATCCTTGAAAGCGGAATAACCAATTTCTGTTTTACCCAGAAGCTGTATCTTGCGGACTCCGGAGCCGGCAAACGCATCTGCCCCTAAATAAGTCAGTGTTCGCGGAAGGATCACTGTCCTCAGATTTTTAAGGCCAAAGCTCCCGTTTTTAAAGGCAGAGTCTTCGAGCCTGGTCACCCCGTCGCGAAGGATCAGCGTCTCAAGAGCGGCGCCTTCTCCGAAATTTATCTGTCCAATTCCATCCGCAGCAGCTCCCACAGAAAGATACCTAAGGCCTGTACAGCCGGTCAGCGAACTGATATCAAATTCTGTTACACTGTCCGGTATTGTCAGAGAATAAAGAGCCGGACAGTTTTCAAAAGCAGAGGAACCGATAGAGGTCACACGATCTCCCAGCACAGCAGTTGTCAGGGAGGTGCAGCCCCTGAAGGCAGCCATCCCAATGCTTCCCCCGGGAATCTTTACCGTCCTGAGAGAAGTAAATTCCTCAAATGCACCCTCATCAATCTCCACCGATGAGCGGAAGGTAAGGCTCGAAACCTGCGAGTTCACAAAATTCCGTCCCATAAAGGAAAGGGAAGCGGGCAGCGTCACTGAGGTGAGAGATGTATATCCCCATGTATCACTGTAATCACCATTATTAAACACATTATCAGATATGGAAGTGACACCTTCGCGGATCACCAGATTTCTGAGCTTCGCTCCTTCTCCAATGTAAAACAGATGGTGCTGTTCCCCATTCGAATAGAAGTGCTGCAGATCGTGTACCCCGCCGCCGACTGTCAGATCCGTAAGAGAGGTACAGCCCTGGATCATGTAGTTGCCATACTTTGTTACACTG
>CACZPF010000146.1 GCA_902782975.1 uncultured Lachnospiraceae bacterium | reverse complement strand
GCTCAAACAGTGTGTTTTTGACAAACAACGCATTTTTTGACGAGCTAAGAAGTTCTAAGGCATCTGCAGATGTTTGAATATTCATACTATTCAATCTCTCCAGTGAGTTTCGCAATTACCTAAAGAGTTGTCATAAAGAAAGGAAGAATTATGAAATTCCATATTTACCATAATGAACATGGCCCGGATATCGGCTGCGGTGAGGCAAAGGGCATAATCGAAAAGGAAGGAAAGTATTTTAAGGATCTGGAAGGTACGGGAGAACTGCTTCCGTATGAAGACTGGCGCCTCTCCCCGGAAGAAAGAGCCGCAGATCTGGCAGAACGCCTTACTGTTGAGGAAATCGCAGGTCTTATGCTGTATTCTCCCCATCAGAAAGTCCCGGCACCTTCCGGCGGTCCCTTCCCGGGTTTTTATCAGGGAAAGCCCTACGAGGAAGCCGGAGTCGAGCCTTATGAACTGACAGACGGGCAGAAAGTGTTTCTTAAGGATGAACACATCCGCTATGTCCTGGTGATGGATTACGCGGGTACCGAAGTCATGGCAAAGTGGAATAACGAAATGCAGTCCCTTGCGGAGGCACTCCCTCACGGGATCCCTGTCAATTTTTCCACTGATCCGCGAAACGCTGTCAATGAAGAAAGGGCAGCGGAATTTAAGGGGAGTTCGGCGGAAATTTCCGAGTGGCCGGAAGGTCTTGGCATGGCAGCTTTGTTTTCGAAGGATGCGGTTCGTGAATATGCTTCGATCATTTCCAGAGAGTACCGTGCGCTCGGCATGACCACAGCCCTTTCACCGCAGGCGGACCTTGCGACAGAGCCAAGGTGGATGCGCCAGGAGGATACCTTCGGACCCGATCCGGATCTTGTCAGCGACCTGGTGCAGGCATATTGCAGCGGCATGCAGGAAACCGAAGGGAAAGAAAAAGGCTGGGGAAAAGACAGTGTTGCCGCCATGGTCAAGCACTGGCCGGGCGGAGGCCCCATGGAGGCAGGTCGAGACGCCCATTATCCATATGGAGAGTTCGCGGTCTTTCCCGGAAAGAACCTGAAGGATCACATGTTTCCCTTCCTGAACGGGGCCTTCGACCTTGGAAAGACGGGCAAAGCGGCCGCGGTCATGCCGTATTATTCGGTTCTCTGGGAGCAGGATGTCAAAGATCACAAAAATGTGGGGAATTCCTACAGCACGTATCTGATCAAGGACCTGCTCCGTGAAAAATATGGCTATGACGGAGTGGTCTGTACGGATTGGGGGATCACGGGAACACCTTTGCCTGATATCGATTCTTTCGGTCCCAGGTGTTATGGCGTGGAAAATCTCAATGAGGCAGAGCAGCATCTTCTCCTGATCGAGAACGGTGTAGACCAGTTCGGCGGGAATTCCCGGATCGAGCCGATTCTTGCGGCTTATAAACTTGGCTGTGAAAAGTATGGCGAGGAGGCCATGCATGCTCGCATGGTCCGTTCGGCCAGACGCCTTCTTACCAATACCTTCCGCTGCGGCCTGTTTGATAATCCTTATCTGGATCCCGAGGAGAGCCGGAAGATCGCGGGCTGTGAGGAATTTAAGAAAGCCGGATACCTGGCACAGAGGGGATCTGTGGTTCTGCTGAAGAATAAACCGCTGGCACAGGCTCCTGTGCTTCCGGTAAAAGAGAAAAATGTGAAAGTGTATATTCCGGTCCGCCATATTACGCCGGGCAAGACCTTCTTCCGCACACCAGGCGGAGAACCCTATGATCTGGATCCGATGGCAGGAAAGGCTCTTCCGGAAGGATTCACCCGGGTGGATACACCGGAAGAAGCGGATCTTGCGGTCGTTTTCCTGGACAGTCCGAAATCCGAATGTTACAGCATGGAGACAGAGAAAGAGGGAGGAAACGGATACTTCCCGATCTCCCTTCAGTACAGGCCCTACAAGGCGGATAAAGCAAGACAGACCAGCATCGCCGGCGGTGATTTTAGAGAAAAGTCCGCGAACCGGACCTACCAGGGAAAGATGGCGATCATCTATAATGAGAGCGACCTTGACAATGTGGTGGAGACCAAAAAGAGAATGCCGGACAAACCGGTCATTGCGGTCATCCGGATGCACAATCCGGCGGTTCTGTCGGAACTGGAGCCTTATGCGGATGCCATCCTCTGTGAATTTGGCGTGGAAAAGCGGGTCATCTTTGATCTGATCACCGGAATGGCAGAGCCTTCGGGCCTTCTGCCTGTACAGCTGCCGCGGGATATGGAAACGGTGGAAGAGCACTGTGAGGATGTGCCGCTGGATCTTGTTCCCTATACGGACACCTGTGGGAATACCTATGATTTTGGTTACGGCCTGAACTGGTCCGGCGTGATCTGCGACGAAAGAGTAAAGAAGTACGGACATAAATAAACGGGTCAGGGAACTTAGGAAAACGCTGATTAAAGCGATTCCCTTGCCGGATCTGCGTCACGAAGTGACAGTTCAATCGATTCGGAGAGTTTCGCAATTATAGTCAACGACAGAAAAGACTTGTCG
>CACZPF010000145.1 GCA_902782975.1 uncultured Lachnospiraceae bacterium | reverse complement strand
GTAAAGAGTTTTACGGAAGAGCAGATCGGTAAATTTAAAGAAGCAAATCCGGATTTTGCAGACTTTGATTATGTTGTTGAAGCGGTTGGAGAGGGCGATGTAGCAGGAAATATGATCACAGACGTTTCCGCAGGCGCGGATGTCTTCACGTTTGCACAGGACCAGATCGCCCGCCTTGTTTCTGCAGGCGCACTGGAAGAGGTTGCTCCTGACAATCAGGAAGCGGTCATCAGCGAAAATGATGCAGGCGCTGTCGGCGCTGCAACGGTCGGCGATATTCTTTATGCATACCCGATCACTTCCGACAACGGATATTTCCTGTATTATGACAGCAGTGTCGTGACAGATCCCACCTCTCTGGAGAAGGTCCTTGCGGACTGCGAGGCAGCCGGAAAGAATTTCTATATGGAACTCAACTCCGGATGGTATCAGGTCGCGTACTTCTTCGGAACCGGCGCAGAGCTTACCTATGATACCGACAACGACGGCAATTACACAGGATGCAACTGCACCTATGCATCCGATGCAGGCCTTGTCGCACTGAAAGAAATGATCGAAGTTGCTTCTTCACCCTCCTTCCAGAACGGTTCTTCTGCGGACAAGACAACAAACCTTGGCGCGATCGTAGACGGCACATGGGATAAGGAAAGCATCAAGGGTCTGTTTGGCGACAACTATGCCTGTGCAAAGCTTCCGTCCTTCGAAGGATCTGACGGAGCCACCTATCAGCTCAGCGGATTCGGCGGCTTCAAGCTTCTTGGCGTAAAACCGCAGGAAGACGAAAACAAACTGGCAGCATGCGATGCGCTGGCAGCCTTCCTTTCCAGTGAAGAAGTACAGCTTGCCCGTTACGATGCAGTAGGCTGGGGCCCCTCCAACCTGAATGCACAGAAGAGTGACGCTGTTCAGTCCGATATTGCTCTTTCTGCACTGGCAGAGCAGCTGGCATTCTGCATCCCGCAGGGCAACTATCCTGGCGACTACTGGTCCCGCGGAACAGCTCTCGGCGATGATATCATTGCCAAAAAGCTGACAGCAGACATGAGCGATGACGACCTGATGGCAGCTCTTCAGGCCTTCCAGGATGACTGCGCAAGCTATGTAAAATAATGATAAAACCGGCGGAAGCCTTTTATGTTCCGGCACGATAAAGTCCGGAGACACAAGGTATGTCCGGCCTGGCAAGTATGTTTACAACCGGATAGGGAGACTTGTTTCTCCCTATCCTTTTTATACTCATGAACGCAATTAACTGCTGTTTCAAGATTATACGTTGAGAGCGTTCACTCGTTATACAGAATACTTAACGGAAGCTATTTACGTTATTGAGTATAAATTCCTGCTGGATATAGTTCCTGATTATTATGGGGAGGGTAGAGTGTAAGATGAAATTTCTGAAAGCGCTGGGTGCTGATATTAAAGAGATCGGTACGACCTTTGCAGAAGGTGACGGAAAAACCAGGCTGTCCTATCTGATCTTTGGTCTTGGGCCTTTGCTCCGGGGGCAGATCGTCAAAGGTATTTCCTTTCTTATCCTGGAACTTTTGTTTATCGTCTATATGGTCAGGTTCGGATGGGTCTATCTGGCAAAATTTAATACGCTGGGAACGATCGAGACGACCAAAAAGAACCGTGTAACGGTTTATGGTGACAACAGCTTTCTGATTTTGCTGTTCGGACTTCTGACGATCATTTTGATCGCTGTGCTTATTCTGGTATGGCGTATGAATATCCGCGAAAACAGAAAAGAAGAGCTGCGGTTAAGAGAAGGCAAGGCTCTGCCGACAAACAGGGAATTTCTGGCATCTCTTCTGGATTCCAATTTTGACAAGACCCTTCTTTCTCTGCCGGTTCTCGGGATTTTCGTGTTTACCGTGCTTCCGATCATTTTTATGATCTGTGTGGCATTTACAAATTATGACAAAAACCACCAGTCGCCTACCAATCTGTTTACCTGGGTCGGGCTGGAAAACTTCCGGCAGCTGACGAACTTCGGCAGCGGCTCCAACTTTTCTCCGACCTTTGTCAAGGTACTGATGTGGACACTGGTATGGGCTTTCTTTGCGACCTTCCTGGATTATTTCCTGGGAATGGCGGTGGCGATCCTGATCAATAAAAAGGGCATCCGCTTTAAAAAACTGTGGCGTACCATCCTTGTCGTGACGATCGCTGTTCCGCAGTTTGTTTCTCTTCTGTATATTTCAAAAATGTTTGCCAATGACGGTATTGTAAATGCATATCTGATGAAATGGGGGTGGATCAGCAGTCCCATTCCGTTCTGGACGAATCCGACACTGGCCAAGATCACGATCATTGTGGTCAATATCTGGATCGGTATTCCTTATATGATGCTGATCGCTACCGGTCTTCTGATGAATATTCCGGAGGACCTGTACGAGAGCGCCAAAATAGACGGGGCGACCTCCTTCCAGATGTTTAAGAGCATTACACTTCCCTATATGTTATTTGTCACAGGGCCGTTCCTGCTGACGCAGTTTACCGGAAACCTGAACAACTTTAACGTTATCTACCTTCTGAATCAGGGCAAGCCTTTGTCGGGCGCCATGTCAGATAACGCCGGGCAGACGGACCTTCTGGTCACCTGGCTTTATAAGATGACAGTGACGGATACCAACTACCGGATGGCGGCGGTCATCGGTATCATGGTGTTCGTTGTTACGGCAGTGATCTCTCTTGTGGTTTACAACATGCTGCCGTCTGTAAAAGATGAAGGGGGGTTCCAGTAATGGATAAAAAGACAGTTTCCATGAAGGGAAAACAGCGCACAGGCCTGATTATTTCCTATATTGTTCTGGTACTGATCAGTATTATCTGGCTGTTTCCGTTTTTCGGGCTGATCATGCAGAGCTTCCGTTCCTATGCAACAGAATACGGCGGAATGGTAGATTATATTATTCCCAAGTCTTTTTCAATCGATAATTATACATTTTTGTTTTCCGGAGAAACCAATTTCCTGCTCTGGTATAAGAATACATTTACGATTGCCTTCTTTGTAACGCTGTTCCAGACGATCATCGTGCTCTGCGTTTCTTATGCGCTGTCACGGATGCGCTTTCAGGGCAGGACTTTTCTGATGCGCTTCTGGCTGGTCCTCGGCATGTTCCCCGGTTTCCTGACCATGATCTGCCTTTATTTCCTGTTAAAGCAGTTCGGTCTGACCCAGGCGGGCGCAGTTCCCGGATTGATCCTGGTTTCGGTGGCCAGTTCCGGAATGGGGTACTATGTGTGCAAGGGT
>CACZPF010000144.1 GCA_902782975.1 uncultured Lachnospiraceae bacterium | reverse complement strand
TTTCAGCTTATTATTTTCAGCTTATTACTTCCTGTTTCAGCTTCCTGTAGATCTCATTCAATTCTTTTCGCAGCATCCGGTAATTCTGATACTGCTCTTCATCCGGCTCATAAAATGTTTTTTTGCTGTGGGCTCTGACACGGTCAAAAGCTTCATCAAAGGAAATGCCTTCCATCCTGTGAATTGCGGACATAAACGCTCCGTTTGCAGTAGCTTCTGTATCCTCATAATGAACCAGACGCATTCCGTAAACATCCGCCTGCATCTGATTCAGGATGCCGCTGCGAGTCATGCCGCCGCTTATACTGGCTTCGCTGACTTTAGTAAACTGCCGGAACTGTTCAATATTATTCTCGATCTCCATGAAGATGCCTTCCACCAGAGCCTTCAAGAGCTCTTCCCTGCTGGTCCCCAGCGTTACATTGTGGAAGGAAGCCCTGGCAGAAGCATTCCAGTCCGGGGTACTCCGTCCCTGAAAATAAGGAAGGACCAGGCAGGAGCTTTTCTTTGCATACAGATCCTCCAGCTGCCGGTTGATCTCCCGGTAATCCGGCTCGTCCCAGTCATAAAATGTTCTGAGGAACCAGTCGAAGGCCGAAGTACAGGTCAGCACATTCGCCTCCAGAACATATTTACCCTCTACAGCAGAGCAATTACAGATAGAGCCCCTGGGCAGTATATCCGGCACCTTTTCGCTGGTCGTTACCAGATACGCTCCTGTCCCGGCGACGATAGAAAGAATGCCTTCTTTATAGACTCCCTGGCCAAGCGCAGCACATTGCTGATCACCACCTGCGCTGATCACCGGCGTTCCCTCCGGAACGCCGGACTCTTCCGCATAAGAAGCCGTGATATATCCACTGATCTCGCCCGGCGCTTTCAGCTCTGCCAGATTGTCCTTTTCCACGCCAAACATGGACAGAAGCTCATCCGACCATGTGCAGGTCCGTATATCCATCAGATTGCTCCGGCTGCCGTAGGTCCAGTCCATGGTATATTCCCCGGTCATCCGATGAATCAGATATTCGGGAATGGTCAGGAAATGACAGACTTTTTTATAAACCTCGGGAAGCGCTCTGGCTACCCAGCCCATCTTTCCTCCGGAAAAAACACAGTTCACATCGGCACCCGATAAATAGCGGACCCTGTCATTATTCCCGGCCACCTCCTCACAGAAGTCCCGGTTGCGGATATCCTGCCACATGATCGCATCCATCAGGGGATCCCCGTTTTTATCCGCCGGAATAATCGCAGAGCGCTGGGAAGTGATCGATATCGCATCGATATTTCCGCCAAACATCTCAGACCTGGAAGAAAACGCCCGTAAAATAACCAGAAGCGCAGACTCAAAATCTTTTGGATCCTGTTCTACCTTTCCCTCTCCGTCATGGACCGGCTGATAACGTATCTGCTTTGTAAAGACTTTCTCTCCATTCTCGTGATACAGAATTCCACGCATGCTGGATGTTCCTATATCGATCACTAAGATATTCATATTCTTTCTCCTGTCTCCCTGGCGAAACGCACACTTCCTGACACGTTTTCATTGCCTTGTATCCGGGCAAAACCCGCACTTCCCGATCTGCCATTCACGAAAAATGGCCGGAGGGACATCCGCCCCGACTTCGCCACACATTCTCCGAAGCAGGTACATCTGTCCCTCCGCCGTCACATTATTTCATTTTTCCCGGATTACAGGCAGGAACGGAAAGGAATATTCTGCGGATGCTCAAAGCAGTCCTCAAAACCTCTTCTGTGATGATAATAGATCTTATCCTTATCCTGCGGATAAACATATTTTCCGCCTACCTGCCAGAAGAACGGATGGAACTTATATTCATTGCGGTCTTTCTTGAAATCATAGAGAAGCCTGATCTCTTCACAGTCTGCCTGGAAATTGGTCCATACATCCCAGTGGATCGGTATGACGACCTTGCACTGCAGATTCTCGGCCATCCGGAGAACATCGACAGAAGTCATCTTATCCTGCATACCGATGGGATTCTCGCCAAAGGAGCCGAAAGCAACATCGATGTCGTGGTCTTTTCCGTGTTTCGCAAAATAAATAGAGAAGTGAGAGTCACCGGAATGATAAATATTTCCTCCCGGAGTCTTTACAAGATAGTTGACAGCCTTTTCGTCCATATCAGTCGGGCACTTGCCGGTAAGCTCTTCCCGGTTCTCGCTGGTATCGTCCGTTGTCACGATGCAGGTCCTGTCAAAGCTGTCCAGGCAGACGATCTCGATATCCTTGATCTTAATGACATCGCCCGGCTTTACCACACGGCAGCGTTCCTCCGGAACGCCCCACTTTTTCCAGGTCTCCACGGATTTCAGCGGTCCGATAAAGGGTACCGGGATCTCATTTCCGTTTTCATCTGTTGTCGTCATGCCGCTCTGGATCACATGAGCTGCCCACTCTGCGGACATATGATCCTGATGATAATGGGTCGCAAGAACTGCATCCACCTGCTTAAAAGCAAACGGATCGATCACGAAGGGAACGTTTCTGAGGTTCGGCTGCATCAGGCGTCCGCCGCACATATTGGCCATCTGATGGCCTGGTTTCATCTTGTTGTCGCCAT
>CACZPF010000143.1 GCA_902782975.1 uncultured Lachnospiraceae bacterium | reverse complement strand
ATCTTCCTTACTGATACTTTCATTACTGGCCACTTCATTTACATTACTTTCTGCAATATTTGCTATCTGTTTTTTTCCCATTAACACTTTCATTGAAGCAAGTATTCCAAAAAGAAACAAAATAGCAATCACTCCTGTAAGAATCACTTTCATCTGTTTTGATTCAGATGTCTGTTTCTCTTTATTGTGGACTATATGGCTGTCTTCTCGGGCGGCATCAGTCTGTTTGTTATCAGTATTAACATGCTTATCCCACTCCTTGCGCTTTGCTGGGATAGACGGTGTATTCCCCGGAATCAAGTCCAATGTAGGATACATTTCGTAATCTCTGACCGGATTATAACCACAGACGCTGCAAATAGTCGAGAATCTCATTTTTTCCCCACATATTGGACAATAAATATTCTTTTGCATATCATTACACCTTTGACTATTTGTATTAATACTACTTATCTTTCCTTACAACGGAAAAGTTCCGGTGGTATTTTCCACCGGAGATTTACTCGCAATACTAACTTTTCCCATTGTGATTTACAATTCCCAGATTAGAATTTTAATATCAATCCTTAAAGCGGGATGCACACCAAAATCATTATTACTTAGAAAAACCAGACAAATCAAATGCTGTCTTTCTTTCATTTGCCGGTCTCTACAGCCATTTATTTTCCCTCATACGGTTTTCGATGCAGGTAAGAATGGGCTCGGAGACTCTGATGGGTGCAAAAGAGCCAAGCAGATGATCGTTTTCAAATGCATCGCATCCCAGTGCACTGACACTGTGCCAGGATACTCCAAGACCATAGTCTGTTTCCGGAAGATTTAAATCTTCCTCTTCCAGGCAGTGTGTATCCCTGAGCATCGTTCTCACATCAACAATGTCCTTCCCCAAAAGATCACATTTTGTCAGAATCCCGACAAAATGCATATGTCTCATATGATCCTGCTGCCTGGCGTCCCGGAAGCGCTTCAGGCGATGATACAAATCCATGGTTTTTGGAACTTCACTCTTTACTATTGCTTCTGTCTGCCCTCTTGCAAGAAGCAGTTCTGAGGCTTTTATTACCTTCCCTTTATTATATCTCTGTTCTTTTGCCTGTTCCTCCGGCGAGAGAACCTTACATTTTACAAACCGTGCTCCTCCGGACACACTGCTTCTTCCAACCTTCAGGCCGCTCAGTTCTCGCGGATCAAACAGAAAAAGGTCTGCATATAGATTTTCCGACAGTTTCCCGGATATGGTCTTTCCATTCAGGTCTGGCTGCATTTGAGCCAGCATCTTGGCAGGAGTATCATAAATCCCTATGATCAGTCTTTTTTTCAAAGAGTTCTTTTCAAGTACTGCCTGCAGGAAAAGGGGGGATGTTTCCCCTGAAGGAGGAAGTAGTCCGTTTTCCCTGCACATATCTGCTGTGCGCTTTTCGAAGAGCGCTGCCTCTGTTTCCATTTCATAATCAGGATAGTATGCGGGAGAAATGTACAGGCGTTTTCCGTTCAGGCTGAACGGTTCTCCGAAAACAGCCGCATGATCATGGGCCAGTGTATATAAAAGAGTTGTTTTGCCGCTGCCGGATGGACCTCTTAGAGACAAACCGATAAAATCATCTGCTGTTTCCCAGCCAATCGGCAGCCTTCTGTGACAGTATGGACAGCAGGGAAGCGCATACATAACAGGATCGTCTGATTCATCCAGGAAGACTGGTATATTGTCCTGCCACACCATATGCAGATGCTTTGGATAATCCGATTGAAAATCCTTTGTTTCCTGACCTTGCTGATGTATGTAGGGGTTCTTTAATTTTACAGAATACATGCCCTTCAAACGGTGTTCATAACTGCTTCCCGAAGAGTTTTCTTCAAAATCATCCCCTGTTGTCAGGAATTCCACCAGATGCTCAAGACCGCTTTCCCCTTCTTTGCGTTTGTTTGCCAGCAGGATTACCCTGCCATCCGTTTTTTCCATGATATAGATCCGGGGCTTTGAGGAAATCACCGTTTCCTTCTTGACACGCTGCCAGCTCCAGCCTTCGGGATATACAAGCTCGTAGGCAAGATTTTTATATTGAATTGTTTTCCCATCATAGGGGCAAAAATCCGGTTTCCCCATATCTTCTTCTCCTTTCCCCAGCAAAGAAGATTATCTCTCGCCAGATAAGGAACCTGAAGTATATTTCGAGTTCTCATCTTTTAATACACGAAGATGGTTTTCCAGTCTGCGAAGATGCTCCTGCTCTGTTGCAAGTATT
>CACZPF010000142.1 GCA_902782975.1 uncultured Lachnospiraceae bacterium | reverse complement strand
TAGCGGATCTCCTTGCCCGCGATCGCTTCATCAAACCCTGCGAGAGCATCGAAGGGAGCAAAGATCTTGGCCCTTCTCGCTGTACTCATCAGAGGATGACGGATGCGGAAACTGTCATATTTTCCGTGGGATGGTTTGCCCCGCAGCAGAACAGACCTGTATTTGAAATCCTGCGGGATAAGTGCGGGATCATTCATGCTCTGTGTCCTCCGATCTGAGAATTACGTTCGATACCGGTGGCGCCTTCCAGAAGGGAGGTGCCCTTAAATACAGCATTTTTCCCGAATCTTTTCCGAAGGGCCAGCATGGCTCCCTGGATCTTCTGCTCTTTTTCGAGCGCGTCATAATCAGTAAACAGATTCATCTGGTATATGCCGTTGTCTGTTTCTGTGTCATTGGCGCTGATGCCGAGGCGCCGGAACAGAAGCCGGTGGTCGGTTACGGCATCGAACTGGGAGAGAAGGGCAGCTGAGATGGTCTGGCAGCTGTTGGTACGGCGGGAAAAGCGTACGGTACCGGTGCTGTGCTTTGGATGCAGCCGCCCGTAAAAGTCCAGTGCTACAGGACCATCATAAGCGGGGCATGCTTCCAGAGATTTATAATCATAACTGACCCACCAGGTGAGGCAGCAGGTCGTGAGATTCCGGGAAAAAAGCTCCTGGCACTGCAGGTCGATCATTTCTGTAAAAACGGTTCTGGCTTCCTCATATTTATACGGACGGGGCAGGACCTGGCCGTTGGAGAGGGATGTAGAGGAAGTATGGTACTGTTTGATTTCCTGCATGGTGACAGGTTCGATCCCCCAGGCGTGGTCAATGAGGATCTCCCCGTCGATTCCGAAGGTGTGGTAAAAGAATTCTTCATCCCACTGGGTGCGTTCGGCAATGTCCCCCATGGTGAACATGCCCGCATTCTGGAGCCGGCGGCATTTGCCGGGCCCGATCTGCCAGAAATCGGTGAGTGGACGGTGCCCCCACAGCAGATATTTATAGGAAGTTTCGTCCAGCATGGCGATGCGCACACCGTTTTTGTCGGCCGGCTTTTTCTTGGCCACGATATCCATGGCGACTTTGGCAAGATAAAGGTTGGTTCCGATCCCGACCGTCGCTGTGATGCCGGTCTCTGCCAGCACGTCGTGGATCATGTCCATGGCCATCTGCTGTGCGGCAGCCATGCAGACTTCCGGGGGCGGAGAAGCCAGAAACGGCGGTCGTTCAGGCGCGCAGGATCCGCCGGATGAAGCGTCAGACAGCGTCCGGGCGGAAGTGCTGTTCGCAAGGTAGGTATGAAGGTAGGGCGTGCAGTCGATAAAACATTCGTCGATACTGTAGACATGAATATCCTCCGGGGCTGCATGCCTGAGGTAAAGACCGTAGATCTGTGCAGAGACCTTTTCATATTCGGCCATCCGGGGGACAGCAGTAATATAGGTCACCTTTTCATGATACTGTGCCTCGTACCGGCGTATGGCCTGTTTGGCCTCAAAGAGACGGGGACGGGCGGGCACGCCGATGGCTTTTAAGGCGGGAGATACGGCAAGGCAGATGGTCTGGTCGGACCGTGACGGGTCGGCGACCAGCAGGCGGGTCGTTAGAGGGTCCAGCCCTCTGTACACACATTCAACCGAAGCATAGTACGATTTCAGGTCGATACATATGTAAATATGCACATTTTCCGGGATCCGGAATAAAGAAGATGTCTGTATGATCATAATGACTCCCCCATTTCATGTTCTGAATCAGCGGCCGCCGGCTGCTTCTGTGCTTATGATAGCACATGTATAGTTAACATTTCAAGATAAAAAGTGAAAATATATTTACACATGCGGGCGATGTGCCAAAGAAACCAGGCATTGCATGAAAGCAGCTTTTCTGTTATTCTGTGGATAGTTTGGAAGAAAGAGGACATGACTATAAAGGAAAGAGAAAGGAAAATACTCCATGCTTGGGATTGGAATTGATACAGGCGGGACCTGTACAGATGCAGTGGTCTATGATCTTGATACAAAGCAGATTCTCGGGGCAGGCAAGGCTCTGACGACAAAGACAAACCTGGAGATCGGTATTGCGAATGCGCTGGATACCCTTCCGCAGGAACTGCTGAACAGAGCAGAGATCCTGGCACTATCCACCACACTGGCAACCAATGCCTGCGTTGAAAACCGGGGCTGCCGGGCAAAACTGCTGCTGATCGGATTTGATACAGGCATTATGGAGCATTTGAAGGATATCTATGCTTCCTACGGATTTCTGGATATGACCCAGTTTATTATTCTGGACGCGAGGCCGGAAAACCTGTTCAGCAATCCCTTTGACCCGGACTGGGATGAACTGCGGGAGAAGGCGCCGGCTTATTTTTCGGACTGTGATTCGGTGGGGATCGTGCAGAAGCATCCCCGTGCCAACGGTGGAAGGTTTGAACTGACGGCGTTTCAGATATTAAAAGAAAAACTGAATGTTCCCATCACCATCGCCTATGATATTTCGGACGAAGTGGATATTTTGAAGACCTGTGCGGGAACAATGCTGAACGCCCGTCTGATCCCGCTGATCGCGGAGTTTATGGAAGCGGTGCATCATGTAATGGATGCCAGAAATCTGAAGATCCCCCTGTCTATCGTGCGAAGCGACGGGACCCTGATGTCGGAGGAGATGGCCAAGACCTATCCGGTGGAAACACTTCTGTGCGGACCTGCGGCCAGCGTGGTGGGCGGAAGTACACTGGCGGAGGAGGAGAGCGGGTTTATTGTAGACATGGGCGGAACGACCACGGATATCGCGATCATCCGCGATAACGCGCCGGTGCTTGCAAAGGACGGGATCAGGATCGGCCAGTGGAAGACCATGGTAAAGGGGCTGTATGTGGATACCTTCGGTCTCGGGGGCGATACGGCGGTAAGGTATGCGGATAATCATCTGTATCTGGATACTGTGCGGGTCATTCCCCTTTCTGTCCTGGCATCGCAGTACGATCACGTGCTGCCGGCACTTCGTGATCTGGCCGAAGAAAAAAGATTCAGCGTCGGATGGCTGCATGAATTTTTTGTACTGATCAGGGATATCTCCGGCAAAAAAGGATACACGGATGAGGAACGCAGAATCTGTGAAGAACTTAAAGAACGGCCGCTTATGGCGAGGGAGCTTTCGGAAAGAATGGGTCGGGAATATTACTACCTTCCCCTGGAGCGCCTGGAGCGGGACGGTGTGATCATGCGGAGCGGGCTTACCCCGACCGATATGATGATCATCAAAGGAGATTTTACCCTGTACGATGACGCGGCGGCAAAGGCGGCGGTGGACTGTCTGTTCATGGATATTCAGGAACCGCTGGATGAAGTGCCGGATATTGTATATGAAATGGTCGTCCGGCGTATGTATGACAGTCTTGCCAGGATCATTATGCAGCAGCAGTATCCCAAAAGAAAAGAATTCCAGGATTCAAAGTATCTGGAGCCGATGCTGGACTGCTTTTATGAGCAGGCAAAAAACAGACTGGACGGCGAGGCAGATGGCAGGCGCCGGGACGCAGTTCTCAGCCTCACAACGGATATGCCCCTGATCGGTGTAGGCGCGCCGATCCATGTATTCCTGCCCAGGGTGGCAGCCCTTCTTGGAACCCGGGTGAAGGTCCCGGAATATGCGGGCGTCGCGAATGCGCTGGGGGCAGTGGCAAGCCGCAAGGTGACGCACTGTGAACTGATCGTTAAGGCGGACTATGACGGATCGGTCCTGATGGGATTTTATCTTTTCGAAAACAGTGAAAAGCATTTCTTTACAGAGCGAAAGGACGCCGTAGAATACGGAAAAGAAGCAATCGTGAGAACGATACGAAAGAGAGCTGCTCTTCAGGGACTTTCCGAAAATCCGAAGATCGAGATAACGACTGTCGAGAACCGGTTTGGTCCGATATCGGCAGGCCTGATCTTTGAAGTGGTGATCCATGCAACGGCCTGGGATGAATGACATGGACATATGCAGATTCATGCAGCAGCCAGGAAAATGATATGGACATATACAAAAGGGCTGTGAAGAAGACGAAAGGAATGCCTTCTTCACAGCCTTTTCTCGTGATGGGATCCGGAATGGACCGCAGGATATGTTCTTGTGACGGATCAGTCTTCCTCCAGCACTTCGATCTCCAGATAGTCGAAGTCGATGGATTCGATAAAGTTGTCATGGGTAAAGCGAACCCGGTTATGGCGCTTAAAATAACGGACACTGGCATCCAGCCAGATCGGAGAAGCCAGGTCAAATTCGCGGCATATCTGATCCAGAGCATGGAATATCTTGTGGGTACGTGTATCGTCGGAATCATCTTCGATGGTGATATCACGCACAAGGCGGGCGTCCTTAAAAATTTTCCCCCAGATACGGAACATGAGAATAACCCTCCCGGAAGATTTTCAGACGATGAATTTCACGGTGATCTTTCCGGAGACCACGGTTTCGCCTTTTTGGTTGGTGCAGAGTGCTTTGAGGTGCATATTCTTTTTTTCAATGTTCATGTCCATGATCTCTACGGTGGCCGTGATGGTATCTCCGACTCGTACCGGGGCGGCAAAAAAGCGCTCATCTTTAACATAGATGGATCCCTGGCCGGTGAGCTGGGCTCCGGCAGCGGAAAGAAGCCCTGCTACCAGATTGCCGTGGACGATCGGGCCGCCGAACATGGTGGTACGGGCATATTCATGGTCAAAATGGATCGGATTAAGATCCTGGCTTACAGCGCCGAACATAAGTACGTCGGCGTCGGTAATCGTCTTGGTTACTGAATTGGACATTCCGACGGTAAAATCTGTGATTTTTTTCATTTCATATGACATGGCGGTTCTCTCCTCTTATCTGTCGCTTCGGTTATCATCTTATTACGCATTAATGGTTACAGTTTACTTTTCTGTCGTTGACTATAATTATACGCAAAATTTGACTATTGTGAAGAAATATTTTATAATAGGCGGAAAAGAATTTCAGTGCTGCGGGCACATGGAGGAAAAAGAATGATCAGATTGTATGACGGCGGTGTATATCTTTGCGATGGCAAGATCATACCGGAAGGTTCGGCGGACGCTGCGGTTTCGAAAGAAGAGGCCGCAAAGCAGACGATCGCCTATGGCATTTTAAAGGAACATAATACATCCGGGAACATGGAGAAGCTCAGGATCAGATTTGATAAGCTGACGAGCCATGATATTACGTTTGTGGGAATCATCCAGACGGCGCGTGCTTCGGGCCTGACGAAATTTCCCATTCCCTATGTGCTGACCAACTGCCACAATTCTCTCTGCGCGGTGGGCGGTACGATCAACGAAGATGACCATATGTTCGGCCTGACCTGTGCCAAAAAGTACGGTGGTGTCTATGTACCGCCTCATCAGGCCGTGATCCATCAGTTCGCGCGGGAAATGCTCTCCGGCGGCGGAAAGATGATCCTCGGTTCGGACAGCCATACCCGTTATGGTGCTCTTGGAACCATGGCAGTGGGCGAGGGCGGTCCGGAACTGGTAAAACAGCTTCTTTCCCAGACCTATGATATCAATATGCCGAAGGTC
>CACZPF010000141.1 GCA_902782975.1 uncultured Lachnospiraceae bacterium | reverse complement strand
CGCATCTTACCAGCGCGGAGGATCCGGACGGTATCTCCAATACCAGCGCTCCCGGGCCTCTTGTGGACAATACCGATCCGATCCAGGGGAACACCATGGAAAGCGAAGGACTTACGAATGAAGAATATGGACTTGAATAAAACATAAAATAACGTTATGATAGGCAGCAGAGGATCGTACAGGTCCTCTGCTGTAAATTCAATAAGAAAACGAGGTGTATTTATGGATTTGCACTATGTATGGCCGGCACTGATCTCTTTTGCCATCAGCGCCGCACTGGGACCGGTGGTGATCCCGTTCCTCCGGAAGCTGAAAATGCGGCAGACCGAGAGAACACTGGGTGTTCAGTCCCATCTTAAAAAGGCGGGCACACCGACCATGGGCGGTATCATTTTTCTGGCGGCGATCCTGGTCACAGGACTGATCTTTGCAAAAGACTATCCCCGGATCGTCCCGGTTCTTCTTCTGACTGTCGGATTTGGCGTGATCGGCTTTCTGGATGATTACCTGAAAGTGGTACTGCACAGATCGGACGGCCTTCTCGCCTGGCAGAAATTTCTGCTGCAGGTCGTTGTCACGGCAGTCTTTGCCTTTCTGGTGGTCAAAGTGTTCCAGGTGCCCCTTACGATGATCATTCCGTTTACCGGCGGGAAGACCCTGGACATCGGCTGGGCAGCGATCCCGCTTATGTTTTTTGCTGTGATCGGCACGGTCAACGGGACGAACTTTACTGATGGCCTGGACGGTCTGAATGCAACAGTAACTCTGGTGGTGGCAGGATTTTTTACGGCAGCCTCCCTTATGCTCGGCGGAAGAATCGAGCCTGTGACGGCGGCAGCGGCCGGCGGCCTGATGGGATTCCTTCTATATAATGTTTATCCAGCCCAGGTATTTATGGGAGACACAGGGTCCCTTGCACTGGGAGGATTTGTGGCAGGAACGGCTTATATGCTGCAGATGCCGCTGTTTCTTCTTCTGGCGGGGCTCATCTATGTAGTGGAAGTTGTGTCGGTCATGATGCAGGTGTCCTATTTTAAGGCAACTCATGGGAAGAGAATTTTCAAAATGGCACCCATCCATCATCACTTTGAACTTTGCGGCTGGTCGGAGACAAGGGTTGTCGCTGTATTCTCCATAATCACAGCGATCATGTGCCTGATCAGCATGCTGGCGCTTTAAAGGAGGAATTGAGTAAAGTGGACTTGCAGGGCAAAAAGGTTCTTGTCTTTGGCACAGGAAAAAGCGGTATCGGCGCATCGGATCTGCTGCAGAAAGTAGGGGCGGAACCTGTCTTATATGATGGAAACGAAAATCTGACAATTGATGAAGTAAGAAAAAAACTGACAGAAGAAGGGGCTGGATCTTATGTACCGGAGGTCTTTATCGGCGATCTTCCGGACAATGTGATAAAATCCCTTTCTCTTGTCGTCCTGAGTCCGGGAGTGCCGACAGATCTTCCTCTGGTAAAGGACTTTTACAGCAGAAACATCCCGGTCTGGGGAGAAGTAGAGCTTGCTTACCGGACAGGCAGAGGGGATGTCCTCGCCATTACGGGAACAAATGGAAAAACGACGACCACGGCACTTCTGGGCCGGATCATGTCGGATGCCTTCCCTTCCGTTTTTGTGGTGGGGAACATCGGAACACCCTATACGTCCAAAGCCCTGTCCATGCAGGATGATACGATTACCGTGGCGGAGATCAGCAGCTTCCAGCTTGAGACGATCGATCAGTTTGCGCCGAAGGTGAGCGCGATCCTGAATATTACGGAAGATCATCTGAACCGCCATCATACTATGGAAGAGTATATCCGCGTGAAGGAACTGATCACAGTCAACCAGAAGCCGGATGATGTATGTGTCCTGAATTATGAAGATGAAGTCCTGAGGGAATTCGGGAAGAGAGCAGTGCCGAAGGTCATTTATTTCTCCAGCGAAAGACGCCTGGAAGAAGGAATCTTTCTGGACGGAGACGAGATCATTCTGAAAACAGCCGACAAGACGGTTCCGGTTGTAAAAACAGGAGAACTGAAGCTTCTCGGAAAACATAATTTTGAAAATGTCATGGCGGCAGTGGCCATGGCCTGTGCCTACGGAGTCCCCATGGAGAGCATCCGCAAAAGTATCTGTGATTTTAAGGCGGTGGAACACCGGATCGAATATGTGGACGAAAAGGATGGCGTTGCCTACTATAATGATTCCAAGGGAACCAATCCGGACGCAGCCATCAAGGGGATCCAGGCCATGAATCGTCCGACTCTTCTGATCGGCGGCGGATATGATAAGGGTTCCAGCTATGACGAGTGGATCAGCGCCTTTGACGGCAAGGTACGTTATCTTGTCCTGATCGGCCAGACAAAGGAAAAAATCAGGGATGCCGCCATACGGCTCGGCTTTACCGATATTATTTTATGCGAAGATCTGTTGGAAGCAGTCAACAAGTGCAGAGAGCTTGCCCGTCCGGGCGATGCGGTTCTGCTGTCGCCTGCCTGTGCAAGCTGGGGACAGTTTGACAATTACGAGCAGCGGGGCGACCGGTTTAAGGAGTATGTGCATAATCTTTGAAAATTTCAAGTAATCAGGAACCGGTACAATTGAATAAAAAGATCCTGTTCTGGATCATAGGAATTCTGACAGCTCTGATCCTGGCCGGGGCGGTGGCGTTTTTTACGTATTTCCGGGTGGAACATGTGGAAGTAAGGGGATCTACCCGCTATTCGGAGGAAGAGATCAAGTCCCAGGTCATGCGGGGAGCATTTGCGTGGAATTCTGTGCTTGCGCCTTACTTCTGTTCCCAGGAGCAGGCAAGGGATATCTTCTATGTGGAATCTGTCAGCGTATCCCAGATCGACAGGAATTCCATTCTGATCAGCGTGCTGGAAAAGAAACCGGTCGGATGCCTTTTTTACCTGGACAGTTATATTTACTTTGACCGGAACGGTATTTTTGTGGAAGGGTCCCGGCACAGGGATGTTAAGCTTCCTTATTTTGACGGCATAGTAGTTGACAAGGCGGTTCAGGATCAGAAGCTGGCCATCAAAGGTACTGCGGTCCTGAGTACAGCGGTTACACTTTCCACGATCTTTATGAAGACGGAGGTCCTTCCGGAGGCAGTACGATTTGATGAAAGCCAGCAGATCTCCCTGGATTACGGAGAGATCACGGTCATGCTCGGAAAGTCCGAATATCTGGAAGATAAAATGGCCAGAGCGATCGCCATACTCGAGATCCTCTGGGAAGAAGAGGAATCCGGCATTCTGCATCTGGAGAGTGTGAACGACAACCAGAAAATCGTCACCTTCGAGCGTGCCGAGCGTGTCATCACAGCAGAAAACTGGAACGGTGGTTACGACGAGAACGGAGAATATACCGGTGACGGTGAGTATGATGAGAAGGGACGATACGTAGGACCCCGGCCCTGGACGGAACTGGATTATGCCCGTGCCGCGTGGCAGGGAGGCTACGATGGAGATGGCGACTTTACGGGAGCGGGCGAATACGACCAGTATGGGAATTACGTCGGCTTCTATCCTACCCAGGAAGAGATCGACGCCCACGGTTCGTGGACCGGAGGCTATACGGAAACCGGTGTCTATAACGGTACCGGTGAATATGACCATTCCGGAAATCATGTAGGGCCAAATCCGAATGCATCCGGCGAAGGAACCGGCATATCAGGCAGTCCTGCCGGCGAAGCGGGTGCCTCATCACAGAACGACGGCAGTACCGGGGCAGGCGGCAGCGCAGACGGAACGTACGGTGAAGACGGAACATACGGTGACGGGTCCGGCACCTCAGACGGAATGTACAGTGAGGATGGAACATACGATGACGGGTCCGGCAGCACAGATGAGACCTATTCCGGCGGTTCCTATGATGAAGCCTATTACGATTCATTATATTCCGACAGCTACTATGATGACGAAGCCTATTACGATTCTCTGTATGCCGACAGTTATCTCAATGACGAATCCTACTACGACTCTCTTTACGCCGACAGTTATTAATGCGCTGAGAGCGGATGCAGTTCATTGCCGGTATACCGTAAAAAGCGGACATGCCGTGAATTGTAACGGCAGATCCTGCAGCTTCAGCAGGGTTTAAAAACTGCGTTCAAAAAAAAATAAATTAGTAGTTGATAAATTTGAAAAATAATTATAATATATATCTATATGCAACAAAATAGAAATCAAGATTCAACAGGGGATTATTGAGGGGATAGAGTATAAATAATTAAAGGAGGAAACACCTTGCTGGAAATTATGTCAAATGAAGCCGAATCGGCTGCGAAAATAATCGTTATTGGTGTAGGCGGAGCCGGCAATAACGCGGTGAACCGTATGGTCGAAGAAGCCATCGGCGGAGTGGAACTGGTCGGCGTCAATGCCGATAAGCAGGCGCTCGCTCTTTGCAAAGCACCCACGATCCTTCAGATCGGTGAAAAGGTTACCAAGGGACTTGGCGCGGGTGCTCAGCCCGAGGTTGGCCAGAAAGCGGCAGAAGAAAGTATAGAAGAAGTAAAACAGCTGATCGAAGGCGCCGACATGGTCTTTGTGACCTGTGGTATGGGCGGCGGTACCGGGACCGGTGCTGCACCTGTGATCGCTGCGGCAGCCAAGGAAATGGGTATTCTTACCGTCGGTGTCGTTACCAAGCCTTTCCGCTTTGAAGCAAAGACGCGTATGACCAATGCCCTTGCAGGCATTGAAAACCTTAAAAAGGCTGTCGATACGCTTATCGTCATCCCGAATGATAAGCTTCTGGAGATCGTGGACCGTCGTACAACGATGCCCGAAGCTCTTAAAAAAGCGGACGAAGTACTGCAGCAGTCTGTCCAGGGCATCACGGATCTTATCAATCTTCCTGCCCTGATCAATCTGGACTTTGCCGATGTGCAGACCGTTATGCGTGATAAGGGCATCGCCCATATCGGGATCGGCGAGGCAAGAGGAGACGACAAGGCCATGGAAGCTGTACAGCAGGCAGTGGCATCTCCGCTTCTTGAGACGACCATCAAAGGCGCAACGCATGTGATCATCAATATTTCTGGTGACATTTCCCTCATGGATGCCAACGATGCGGCAAGCTATGTACAGGAACTGACAGGAGAAGAAGCGAATATCATCTTCGGTGCCATGTATGATGATTCTGTAGCGGATTACGCGCGGATCACGGTCATCGCGACCGGTCTTGCGGACAATGCGCAGCAGAACAACCCGTTTAACAGACAGGGCACACAGAAACGTCAGTTTACCCGTCCTCAGTTTAATCCGGGTCAGAATATGACTTACCAGAATACGTATCAGCCGAGTAACACCTATCAGCCTGGGAATACGTATCAGCCGAATAACACCTATCAGTCCGGAAATACGTATCAGCCGCAGGGGATGCCGCCTGCACAGCCGCAGTCTACCGGCGGCGTGGCTCCCTTTAATATGCCGAACGTGAACACTTCCCCGTTTAACCAGAAGGTTCCGTCCAGCACCGTGCAGAAGAAGGATATCCAGATCCCGGATTTCCTTAAGAACAGCAGATAAAACAGGACGGAAAAAAGGTATTGACAAATGTCTGTCCACTGTGCTATTCTACATCAGTACGTGAGAAAACAAAGCAGAGGTCCGCTCTCACCTTAGCACGATTGAGTGACTTGGGTTTATACAGCATACTTATGATTACATTGTCCACCACTGTGTAATTATGTGTCTATGTTTATGCGGATCCATGCGGGTCCGCATTTTTTGCGCGATCATATCAGGAGTTTGAGGAAAGAGTTACAGGGTATTGGAGGTGCACGACAATTAGCAATTTAATGATTAACGAACAGATCAGAGACAGAGAAGTACGTCTCATCGGGCCGGACGGAGCGCAGCTTGGAATTGTTTCGTCCAGAGAAGCACTCGAAAAAGCGCAGGAGGCCGGATTGGATCTGGTCAAAATTGCGCCGCAGGCAAAACCGCCTGTATGCAAGATCATTGATTACGGTAAATATCGTTATGAACTGGCCCGTAAGGAGAAAGACGCCAAAAAGAAGCAGAAGACGGTCGACATTAAAGAAGTGCGGCTCTCACCAAACATTGATTCGAACGACCTGAATACAAAGGCGAATGCAGCCAGAAAATTTCTCACCAAAGGGGATCGCGTAAAGGTATCTCTCCGGTTCAGAGGAAGAGAAATGGCACATATGGACGGCGGCCGAAAAGTTCTCGAAGACTTTGCGCAGCAGTTATCGGATGTAGCAGTGGTCGATAAAGCGCCAAAGCTTGAAGGACGCAGTCTTACCATGTTCTTAACAGAAAAGCGTTAACCGATACTTAACCTATCACAAGGAGGAAACAGATATGCCAAAAATTAAAACCTGTAGAGCAGCAGCAAAACGTTTCAAAAAGACCGGAACCGGAAAGCTTGTCCGGAACAAAGCATACAAGAGCCACATCCTGACCAAAAAGTCTCAGAAGCGCAAGAGAAATCTGAGAAAGTCTACTGTTGTTGATTCTACAAACGTTAAGAACATGAGAAAGGCAATGCCTTATCTTTAAAAATAGCTGAAAATATTCATTGGCAGACAAGAAGTTCAATATTGTCAGAATATGAACAGCCAAACAATATTCATTAGCGGATGAAAGATTCAATAATAGAGAATGTGAACAGGAGGATATATAAGAAATGGCAAGAATCAAAGGCGGCTTGAACGCAAAGAAAAAACATAACCGTACCTTAAAACTGGCTAAAGGCTACAGAGGAGCCCGCTCCAAACAGTATAGAATCGCCAAGCAGTCCGTCATGCGCGCTCTGGCCAGCAGCTATGCCGGCAGAAAGCAGAAAAAGCGCCAGTTCCGTCAGCTGTGGATCGCCCGTATCAATGCAGCGGCAAGAATGAATGGCCTTTCCTACAGCCGTCTGATGCATGGACTTAAGGTTTCCAATATCGATATCAACCGCAAGATGCTCTCCGAGATGGCAGTTAATGATCCGGAAGGCTTCACCGCACTGGCTGAGATCGCAAAAAAGGCAATTGCATAAGCCTGGTCTGACAATTACCGGTCATACTGAGAGATCATTTTGAAAAAAATATTGGATCAACAATTTTGAATAAAGATAGAATGATATCGGATAGGGGAGTTTCTTTCTCTCCTATCCGTTCTTCTTATGCGAAAAGTCAAAGAAGAAATGACACCTTACGGTACGTCACAATGCCATCAAATTTATCGTTTATAATCGAACAGCCCGGCAGGAGTTGTCCATAGTGCCATCAGACCCTTGGCCGGAAGCACAGAAAATGCGAGCATAGCTGCAGGTGCCGGAGCACTGTCCGAGCGAATGCGAGTTTGCGGAGGTACCTGCTAACAGGCGGCGCAGCATTTTCTCT
>CACZPF010000140.1 GCA_902782975.1 uncultured Lachnospiraceae bacterium | reverse complement strand
GGTCTACTGCGACGATAAAAAGGTGCGCAGTGTGATCGTCCGCCATCCGGCTCTTGCCAGAGAAGAGATCTATCCCTGCAGTCAGGGGATCGCATATCCACGGATCTATACGGAGGACGCGGCGATCCTGTTTCAGGATGAAAAGCAGAGAAGATACAGTGCTACGGTGAATTATAACCGCAAGAAGCTGCTGGAAGAGAAAACCTATATTGACCACATTCTTAAGACCGGCATACTGGAGGCGGGTGTGCTGCTGTATTTCTGCGAAAACAACGAGATCACGGAAGATAATCTCCGGTTCTTCCGGGCAGCAGCCTCGGAAGAGGATTTTTCGGAAGAATACCGGAAGAATATCCGCAGGAGGATCCTGCTGTGGTGTATGACCGGAAGGAAGGGGTCAGATCTTGACCATTTCCTTAAATCATTAAATCTGAATCAGTATGCGGAGGCAGACCGCCCTCTGCTTCTTTCGATCCTGATCGGGCGGGGCCTGTACCGCGAGGCTTATGCCATCGTGGAAGAGTACGGCGCTGAGGGACTGGATGCGGCCGGGCTTCTGAAGCTTACCAGCCGCATGATCACCCTGACAGACTTTGCACAGAACGAAGAGCTCCTCTCGTTTGCAGGAGAGATCTATGCAAGAGGCTATTATGATGAAGTGATCCTGAAGTATCTCATGATGCACCGCTACGGGTCTGTCAACGATCTGCTCCACCTCTGGAACAGCGCAGGCGGATTTGACATGGACAGCTACGAACTGGAGGAAAAGATCCTTTCGCTTCTCATGTTCCAGTGGGATTACCGGCCGGAGGGAGAGCAGATCCTCAGGTCTTATCTCAGAAAATCCGGAAAGCTGCAGGTGGCAGGTGCTTATCTGACCCATATGGCCTATGGGTATTTTGTCAAGGACCTGCCGATGACCGACGGGATGCGGGACTATCTCAGGATGTCCTGGGACCAGAAATGGCCGGTCAACAGGATATGCCACCTTGCGCTTTTTAAAGAAGCAGCAGCCGATCGAAAAGCATCTAAAGAAGCGAATGAGCTGAAAAAGGCTCTTCTTGCGGAGTGTATGGAGGACGGCCTTGTATTTGCCTTCTACAGAAAGCTTCCGCAGACATTGCTGGAACCTTATCAGCTCGATGATAAGACCTTTGTGGAATGTCATGCGGCTCCGGATGCGAAGGTGACTCTTTTTTATTCCACCGACACCGGGCTGGGCGAAAAAACATCCTTCTGCACCCGGCCTCTTCAGCCGGTCTACGAGGGAATCTTCGGGGCTTCCTTTACCTTGTTCTACGGCGAATCCATACGTTATTATTTCCAGGTAGAGAAAGAGGGAAGCATCACCCGCACGCCGGAACGCACGTTTACCATGAACCGTACTGAAGGAAGGCCGGTCAGTAAATATCAGATGCTGAACCAGATCCTCTCGGCGCGCAAACTTGGCAAGATGCAGGAGGTCCAGGATCTTCTGAAGAACTATCTGCGCAGGGAACAATATGTCGAAGAGGAATTCAGAATTCAGAAGAACCAGGATGAACGATAAACCGGAATGTGATCTGCAGATGGAGGGTGTTAAATGAATGAAATACGGGATCTGATCGTTGGTGTGGATATCGGACGCACCAGAACGCAGATTTGTTATTTTGACCGGAAAGCCGGCGAACCCAGATCTCTGTCGATGCGAGTAGGGGCAAGCACCTACGAGGTGCCGACCATTCTCGCAAGACGCTCCGGACAGAAAGAGTTTTTTGTCGGACTGGACGCGGAGAATCTGGCAGAGCGGGAGGAAGCGAATACAGACCTGATCGATAATGTCTATGAGATCTCCGGCCAGGAAAAAACCATCCAGGCCGGTGGAGATACCATGATGCCCTGGGAGGTCCTGGCGGCTTTTCTGAAGGGGATCCTGCGTTATCTGGGTGTCAGGGATCTTCCTAATAATACAAAAAACCTGGCAGTTACGTGCAAAAGCCTGACTCCCGTGCGGATCAGAAATCTTTTCCGTGCGCTGGAGGAGCTGGGATTCAGCAGGAAGATCTGCCACCTGATGGATTACCGTGAAAGCTTTTATTATTATGTGATGGCACAGAATCCGGATCATCTGAACCGGAGCGTTGCCTGGTACGATTTTGAGGGGACCCGTGTGATTTTCCGGAAACTTTCGATGAACGGCAGCAGCAGGCCGATCATGGCCGGTCTCTCAGCACCGGCGGAAACAAGACTGACCGGCGAAGGGAAAGAAAAGGACCAGGAATTTCTGCGGTTTATTCAGCAGACTCTCGGCAAAGAAATGTATTCCAGCATCCAGATATCCGGGGAAGGGTTTGATCCGGACTGGGCGAAAGAGTCGGTAAAGCTTCTGTGCTACCAGAGACGGAAGGTGTTTTACGGCAACAACCTGTATGCCAGCGGCGCCTGCTCCGCAGGCAAAGAGCGGCAGGAGGACCATAATTTAAAGGCATTCTGTTTTCTGAGCGACGGGATGATCAAATATGATGTAGGCATGGATATGCGGATCATGGGATCCAACGCCTACTATTCTCTGATTGAGGGGGGACATAACTGGTACGAATGTACCGGCGGGTGTGACCTGATCCTGGACGAAGCGCAGGAGCTTGTCTTCGTCGTGACGCCCCTTTCCGGAAACGGCAAAAGGCGGGTGTCCATGCAGCTGCCGGGACTGCCGGAGCGTCCGCCGAAAACCACCAGACTCTCTCTCTCCTTAACATTTACCGGACCGGAGGAATGCCTTGTCGTTGTCAAGGATCTCGGATTTGGCGATCTGTTTCCATCCAGCGGCAGATCCTGGCGGGAAACCGTCAACTGGCAGGGAGGCGATGAATCTTGAGCGAATATATTCTGTGCCAGACAAGGAAGGCGTCTGTGCCTTATTATGTCGAAAATATCAGTCTGAATATCTATTCGATGGAAGAGCTGTGCTATTATCTGTATCATAATCTGTATCTGATCGACGACACCATCATGAACGAAGGGCTGTGCGCCTGGATCGAAAATGAACTTCAGCTGCCGCGCCTGGCTCTGAAGTTGAGACGCTATGTGGGAAAAAATGTCCCGCTGGAAGATTATCTGTATCCGATATTTAAAGAAATCAATTATCTGACCTACGACGAGCTGAAAGACCTGAATGGACGGCTGATGGTGATGCGCGACGAACCGGAGGAGGTGCGTCGGAAGGCCAAAAGTGATTCCATGATCGAAAACGGCATGTATGTCAACGCGATCCGGGATTACCAGAAGCTCAGCTCCGAACTGGAAGAGAAGATAAAAAAAGCAGAAGAAACCGGCAGGGAGCCGGGCCGGGACACAGATCTTCTTCCGGCGCTCTATCATAATCTGGGATGTGCTTACGCGCATCTCTTCCAGATGGAAAATGCGGTAGAGAATTTTTATAAGGCATGGGACAGGGACAAAAAGGAGAGCCGCCTGATCACCTATCTGCTGGCTTTCCGGGAGGTCCGTACACCGCTCGAATATGAAAGCCGTCTGGCGGAGCTTTCTGTCAGTACGACGGTCCGTCTGGAACTGAAGGAGAGGATCGAACAGTTTTCGCGAAAGCCGTGCCATGAGGTGTACAGCCAGCATGTGGACGAGATCATTCAGACCATCACGGCCGAATATCATCGGAGCACCGGATCGTGAAAACCGAATGAGTTGAAGTGACCGTGAATCAATGTCATTAAGTTTAGCTTTTCCCATCGAACAGCCCGGCAGGAATTGTCCATAGAGACGGCAGACCCTTG
>CACZPF010000139.1 GCA_902782975.1 uncultured Lachnospiraceae bacterium | reverse complement strand
GCGATCTCCAGCCTTCTCTGCTTACCGTAAGGAAGGGAGGTGGCCATCTCATCTCTTAGATCCGACAGTTCAAGGATCTCCAGAAGTTCTTCCGTCTCCTCCCGCATTCTGGCTTCCTCCGCCCCGTTCAGATGAAAGGTCGCCGTAAACAGATTACTGGTCCTTCGAAGATGCTTTGCAGTCAGTACATTATTAAAAACAGTCTGGCTCTTCCACAACCGGATGTTCTGGAAGGTACGCGCAATCCCGAGATTCGTGATCTTATCCGGCGTCGGAGCCAGAATGCTCGTATATTTGCCGTTGTTCTCCCCTTTGTAAAGCTTTTTCATCTTACCCTGGGGATAGTTTTCCACGATCTTCTTTCCCCGGAAATACACCGCTCCGTTCGTAGGCGCATACACACCGGTGATGACATTAAAAGCCGTGGTCTTTCCTGCTCCGTTCGGTCCGATCAGGGAAACGATTTCTTTTTCATTGACCAGCAGGTTCATATTATCAACGGCGATAACACCACCGAACTGCATGGTCACATTTTCCACTTTTAAAACATTTTCAGGCATTGGAGTCCCCTCCTTTGCTCTTCTTTTTCGACTTTCCTGTCAGCCGGTCCAGGATACCGGAAATAGAAAATTCCCTCGTTCCCATGATTCCCTGCCTGAAAAACAGCACGATCACCATGATAATTACGGAAAACACGACTTTCCGGAAACCGGAGCGCATCAGAGGAACGGTGAATCCTCCGATCACGTGAGTCTCATCCAGGAAGCGCAGGACCCATTCGGAACACGCGATAAACAGGAAGGAACTGATCACGCTGCCGGTAACCGAACCGATCCCTCCGATTACGACGATCAGAAGAATTTCATAAGTCATGGCCGAGTTATAGGACTTGGCCTGTACATTGGTCTGATACATGGCAAGAAGTGCCCCGGAGATTCCCGCAAAGAAGGAACTCACCGTAAAAGCGATTCTTTTATGATGGGCCAGATTAATACCCATGGCTTCTGCCGCGATCTCGTCATCACGAATGGCCTTAAAAGCTCTTCCATAGGTGGAATTGATCAGCATGACGATGATGGCGATGCATACTCCCGAAACAATAAAGGGATAAAGAATGGTCGTGAAGGTAGGATAGCCTCTCAGCATGTTAGAACCATTGGTGAGCGGTCCAAGAGAATCCCACATAAATACCACCTTCATGATCTCGGCAAATCCAAGGGTCGCGATGGCCAGATAATCACTTTTCAGGCGAAGGACCGGAATACCGATCAGGAAGGCAAAGATGGCAGCCGCAGCGCCGCCAAGCACGATCCCGACGATCGACGGCAGGGCGAACTGTACGATGCCGCCCTGATAATACATATAAACATTCGCTCTCTGTGCTGCAGGAATCGTAAGAATTCCGTAGGTATAAGCTCCGATCATCATAAAACCCGCCTGGCCCAGAGAAAAAAGTCCCGTAAATCCGTTCAGAAGGTTCATGGAAACCGCAACCAGCGCATAGATGGAGCCTTTCTTTAACACCGTAAGGAGCATGGCCCACTGGGACTGAGGAGAAATATGCAGTTCCATAAACCGGAGCGTTCCAAGGAGTACGGCGATCAGAATGACACTGATTACAGCATCTCTTGTCTTTTTCATATACGCCACCTCCTTAAACCTTGTCGGTCTGCTTCTCGCCGAAAAGTCCTGTGGGCTTGAAAAACAGGATAATGATCAGGAGCGCAAACGCAAAGGCATCTTTAAAGTTCGAAATATCAAAGGAAACATACTGATTCAGAAGCATAACCAGATTCTCGCAGATACCGATGATAAATGCACCCACCAGTGCACCGGGGATCGACCCGATCCCTCCGAAAACAGCTGCCACAAATGCTTTCAGACCCGGCAGGGTACCGACGGTAGGCGTAACGCTGGTATAGTTCGAGAAAAACAGAAGACTTCCTACTGCTGCCAGGAAGGATCCGATGATGAAGGTCATGCTGATGACAGAATTGATCTTGATCCCCATCAGCTGGGAGGTTTCAAAATCTTTAGAAGCGGCGCGCATGGCCATTCCGATCTTGGTTTTTTTGATCAGAAGGACCAGGAGCACAACCAATATGACCGTAAGAAACGGCGTGATCACCGTAACTCTTTTTGTTGAAGCACCCAATACCGTCACCTGATCGCTGATCCACGGAATATGCGGATACTGCTGTGCCAGACCACCGGTAATATAAAGCGCCAGGTTCTGAAGCAGATAAGATACGCCGATCGCAGAGATCATGACAGACATACGGGGTGCCTGCCGGAGCGGCTTATATGCTACACGTTCCACCATAAAACCAATCAGTACAGTGACAATGATCACCAGCGGAATGGATAAATACATCGGCATGGATGCCGAGGCATAGACCATCATAAGGCCTGCTACCATGAAAATATCGCCATGTGCAAAATTGATCAGTCGCAGGATGCCATAGACCATGGTATAACCGATAGCGATCAGCGCGTACTGCCCGCCAACCGAAATCCCTGCCAGCAGATATGGCAGGTTTCTGCTAAGCCAGTCCATTCACTTCCTCCTCTTCCAAATATTTCTCCGAAAAATGAATCACGGGGCGGGAACAAATGCCCGCCCCGTGACAAATCATCAGTACTTTAATATGTATCCTTTTCAGATCATTCGCTGATGGAAGTTTCTGCTACGAAGTCCCATGTACCGGTCTCGGTGTTTGCCGTCTTGACAAATGCAGAATTGCGGACCGCATCCCCATTCTCATCAAACTGGATCTTTCCGGAAACAGCGTCTTCTACAACAACTCCCGGAAGGGCTGCGAGAATGTCTGCCGGAGCAGTAGAACCAGCCGCCTGCATAGCTGCCAGAGCTACGTTGTAGGCATCATATCCCATGGCGGTAACAGCAGCTACCATATCGTTTCCACCGTTGTTTGCCAGATTAGTAGCATCTCCGTTGATAAACGCTTTAACACCCTCATCAAACTCTGCATTTCCGCCTTCCTGATAGAAGGTCGTGATCAGAATATCTACGTCCTTACCTTCTGCTGCTGCAAGAACCATATTGGAATCCCAGGTATCGCCCGCCAGAAGCGGAAGTCCGATTCCCTGTGCTGCCGACTGCTCGATGATCAGCTGCGCTGCTTCGATGGAAGTCGGCGCAAAAATAACGCTTGCGCCTGCATTCTTTGCAGAAGTCAGATAAGATGTGAAATCGCTGTTGCCCTCCGGGAATGCACCGGTAACTACTTCGCCGCCGAGGGCTTCATAAGCCTGGGTAAAGTAATATCCAAGGCCTGCAGAATAGTCATCGCCCTGTTTTGTAAGAACATAAGCTACTTTATTCTCATAGTTTTCGGCTGCATAATTGGCAAGAACTGCGCCCTGGAAATTGTCAAGGAAGCAGATACGATAATATACAGGATATGCCAGAGTGACCTGCGGATTTGTGCAGGTTACGCCGATCGCCGGAATACCTGCATCCTGGAAGGTCTGCCCGCCGGCGATGGATACGCCGGAGCCATAGGAACCAAGGACAACAGAAACGCCATCGGTCACCAGCTTGGAAGCAGCGGAGACAGCTTTGTCATTATTGGATTCGTTATCTACGATATCCAGCTCCACATCATAGGTAACCCCGCCGATCTCCACAGTCGGGCGAATGGAATTCGCATACTGCATACCCAGGGTCTCCTGTTTTCCGCCTGCACCATTATCTCCGGAAGCCGGCTCGTAAACACCGATCTTTACTGTATCTGCCATTGCCGGTAATGCGCATACCATAGAAACTGCCATGGCTGCAGATACAATTACAGAAAACATTTTTTTCTTCATGATGAGTTCCTCCTTGGTTTGTTTTCGCCGAAAAGACACCTGTCTTTATCACTGATACATCGAAATGCATTATAGCACGCTTTCACACAGTAATCAAGGAAAATCCATGAAAAACGAAAACAAAAACAACGATTCAATCCGCAGCCTTGATCTTTTTTACACCCTGAAAATACTTCCCCCGATAAATTCACGGAGAAGTGAATTGTTCGGTACATCCGTACCGGGAACAGGAACAAAGTAATCGAGAAACTTCAGAAGGCGGTTGGCTTCTGAATATTCCCTTGAATTGCGGTCGATTCCGAAAAGGAGGGGTTCGGCATATACCTTCAGGCAGGCCAGCTCATAAACCAGCGCTGAATTGAACATGATATCCGCTTCTTCCTGGAAGGGGAAGATGTACTGCTCTTCACCGCGGCGGACAGATTCCCACCTGTCGATCGTCTCGGATGCCGAGATGCCTCTCGTACGGGCATCTCTTACGATACGCCTGATCAGACGACCGTCCGTCGAGGGGATCCGGTTGTGTTCATCGACATTCAGCTGTGTAAGAGCACTGATATAGATTTTAAATTTGCTTTCGTCAGGGAGCGCATAGCTCAGGGCATTATTCAGACCATGGATCCCTTCGATCACCAGAATATCATTTTTTCCTATTTTCAGGAAATCACCCTTGTATTCACGCTTCCCGGAAACGAAATTGTAGACCGGCATCGGAACCTGTTCCCCTTTTAGAAGACGGAGCATATCCTTGTTGAACTGCTCCGTGTCGATTGCTTCCAGACATTCGAAATTCTTTTCTCCGAATTCATCGACCGGGGTATCATCCCTGTTTACAAAATAATTATCCACAGCTACAGGATGCGGCCGGTATCCTCTCGCCGAAAGCTGAACAGACAGCCTGTGCGAGAATGAAGTCTTCCCGGAGGAAGAAGGCCCTGCGATCATCACGAAACGCACATTCTGTGCCCGTTCGATCTGTTCGGCGATTCTGGAGATCTTCGCTTCGTGCAGGGCTTCCTGGGTCAGGATCAGATCCCGGACACCCTCTCTTGTGATCTTCTCATTCAGATCACCGACATCGGTGACATCCAGTTTATCTCCCCATTCACGGGATTCTTTCAGGACATGGAACAGCTTTGGCTTCGGAACAAAGGGATCAAGCCTGTCCGGGTTTTCTTTACGAGGAAGAATAAGCACAAATCCGTCTTCGTAAAGCTGAAGATCGAAAAGGCGGACGTATCCTGTGCTGTATGCCATCGGCCCGTAAAAATAATCATCAAAATTTTCGATGCTGTAGACATTTACCCAGGAACTGCGGCGGTAATAGAACAGCCTTTCCTTATCATACATATGATGACGGTGAAAAAGTCTGATCGCGTCCTCCGTCTCAACGCTCCTCTTCTGTATGGGAATGTCCCGCCTGACGATCTCCTGCATCTTCTCTCTTACTTTTGAAAGAAATTCTTCCGTAAGATCCTTTTTGCCGGGCATGGTAAAATACAGCCCGTTGCCCATGGAATAATGGATCACGACCTTATCGATATCTTTCTTCCCGGAAGTATCAAAGATCGCTTTTAACAGGACAAATATGGCTGTCCGCGAATAAGCCTGGTGACCAGTCGTCCCGGAGGCGGTGACCGGTATCAGAGTGCAGTCCCTTTCCAGCTTATTATGGAGTTCTTTAAGTTTTCCATCCTCCATGACAAGAAGAACGTCCTTCATTTTCTCCCCGTATCTCTCGCGGATGATCTGTTCATAAGTGCTGCCATAGGGATACTGTACCTGTTCTTCATTGATGGATACATTACAT
>CACZPF010000138.1 GCA_902782975.1 uncultured Lachnospiraceae bacterium | reverse complement strand
GCAGTAAGGATGACAGAGTCGCCTGCGTTGTACTCGCTGCTGCCGATCTGCCAGCAAAGGAATTGCATCCCGGCCGGTGGGTCAAACAAACACGCAGGCAGCACGGCTGCACTGCTGTGCGCAACCCTCACAGCGTTCATGGTGCCCGTGCCGCCGCCAGGCTCCAGGGTCAGCGTCAAAGGTGTACCCAGCAGAACCTCACCCGTGGCGCCTGCGCCGGTCGCCTGCGAACTGTTATCCGCAAAGAAGAAGGCTGCCTGGTCCTTGCTGCGTAGTCCCGTGGCGACAGGTATGCTGGTACTGATCGCAATACCGGACACCGAGACACCGATCTGTGAAGAAGGATCGATATCGCCGGTCACATGCGCCACGGCGCCTCCGTTCAGATTCAGGTTGCTGGTCACGCTGCCATACTTGTTGCCGGTCATCTGAAGCATACCGGACACATTCAGTATGGCGGTCTTGCTTACATAAATGCCGCCTCCGGCACCACCCGAGGCTGTATTTCCTGAGATGGAACCGCCCGTAATGGTAAGCGTACCATAGTTGCTGATGCCGCCTCCGGTACTCTCGGCAGTATTGGCTTCGATGGAACCGCCCGTAATGGTAAGCGTGCCATAGTTGCTGATGCCGCCGCCTCCGTTCTGCAACGTGAAATTCATATCAATTTTCCCGCCGCTCATCACCATCACGCCTGTCGCCGTATTGTATACGCCAGCGCCTTCGTTTGCCCTGTTGGCGTGGCGCTTCTCATCGGCGCCGATCCGGCCGCTTTCAAAATAAAAAGTGCCCGCGTTGTAAACACCGCCTCCCTGGGTGGCGTAACCGCCGTGAATGCGGCCTCCGCCCTGGCTGTCCTTCACAGTCAGCGTCGCGCTCTGCTCGATCCGGATCGCAGATCCGTCTACAGTCGCGCCTCCCTGTCCAAGAACATTTCGGAATATGCGGTACCCATTCAGATCGATGGTAACCGTCTTTCCTGACGGGATGGTCAGTACTGTGTGACCGTCCCGGGCAGAGATATCACAGGGAAGGGTGATCGTCTCACCATTCTCCGCATCATTGACCGCCGCCTGAAGCTGAGGCCAGTTCATCTCATCCGCCATCGCCACATTACACAGTGACAGCGTACAAAGCAGAAAAAGCAGACAAAGTAAAGTTTTCTTCATACCATTATTCCTTTCAAATTCAGACTTTTTCAAGTGAAACAGAAGCCTCAGACGTTGATATCCGGACAGGCTCTTCCTATATGGAATGATTTGTGCTTTAATTGAGGGTTACCATCTTCTCGACAGGCTGCTTTACAGTTGCGTACACATATTTGTTTGGCACTGTATGGAGATATACTTTGTACTGGGTGTTTGGATCCGCACTTCTTCCGGTCCGGCTTAATCCTCCTATCACGTATATTATACGTCTGTATTACGATAACATCAACGTCATAAAAACACTATAATCTAAAAATCTTTAATTTTCATAGATAGTGCAGAAGAAAATAGTGAAAAGTTTTTTGAGAAAGATAAGATAGATATAATATATTAAAGAGTAAAGAATGGGTATGAAATATCCAAACATGACATTACCGGATGATACAGAAATCACCCACGGTAATATAAGAGAAGATGGGAGTGTGCTGGAATATATAGAGACACCTGTTGACTGGGGATTCAATAGTGCCTGTTGCATTCTTCCATCATATGAATGGAGTAATATTAGTAAAAAGCCAGATGGCTGCGGGTATCCTCCTGCTATGCCAGCGACATATACTTCCGCCATGGAAAACACATTCGACGCCACGAAGTTCTTCTGATCCCTTTTTACTTTCAGTTTGTACAAAGAGGCAAAGTTTTTGTAGTCGACTTTCTCAAGTCTTAGTTTATTCGTATTAATCTTGTTGTTCATTCTTACTGATGATGAGTTTTCGGATAGTCTGAGAGGACGGTTCTCAAAGGACAGGGGACGGTTCTCTGTCTTTGGAGATCCGTCCCCTGTCTTTTTTACTTCGGCTCCGGAAGCACCAGATCCGGCATATACCTGATCAGGCGGTCCGATACCGTAAACGGCAGTCCTTCCTCAAGCAGCACCTCGCAGAACCGGTCAAGCGGTTTTCTGTCCTTCGAAAGCAGCTGGAATGTCACACAGAATTTGTCCGGGAGCGCATTCACCTCCAGCATCAGGTTTCCATCCGTAATCGTGAAAGCGCTCTTGATATACTTTGCCATCCCGCCCCAGTCTGTCCTTCCCACATAGCTGATCATGTACGTATCACGGGAATCGCTTCTGTAGATACTGTGATCCGTAGCATATTTGGTTTTTGACTTGAGATCCGGCTGGCTGTCGATTTCTCTCTGTGTTTCAACAAGCGCCCGATACCATTCAAAAGAGTTTTCCGGCTGCATCTGGGCGATTATCGCCCCCCGCGCACGCTGGCTCAGCCTTTCGATGGACTCCTCTTCCATATCCCAGTCATATTTCACATGAAGAAATCTGACATAATCCCGGTAGGCTTTATCACAGCCGATATCCTTCCGATAGTCACAAGCAATCTTTGCCGATATATGCTGATCATTTCTTTTCTGGAAATGGTGTGCTGTCGTTTTCAGCATAATTGCGGCCAGGACAGAATTGGGACTTCCGTCGATCTTTTTTGCATAATCCATAAACGCTTTGCTGTCAAACTCAACCTGATAATAATAAATGTCATTTGCAAAGGGATTGAGAAAATACAGATAATCCTGCAATATGCCAACGTTGCTGTCCCCTTCTTCATATCGTTTCAGGGGATCATCGTCCGGAAGATTATCGGGATCGGCAATAGCGTACTCTGCGTCATCAACAGGCGATCCAACCTTTTTCAGGTCCGCCGGCGGTACAAGTTCCCCGTATTTCTTTGTCAGATACTGATAGAGGGTTGTCTTGATCCAAAAAAGCGCCCCGAATGCGCCGCAGCTGCAGTGCGCCCAGTTAAACCAAATGGTGTCATCCCTCCATGTCAGTGCAAACAGGTGCCCCGACAGTTTCTCCGAGCCGAGCATCAGCCGCTCGTCCTTCTCCGGCAGTACCGGTAATGGGCTGTCATTGAAAAGCAAAACATAGTTTTCTCCCTCATCGAGTCCGACTTTCACAGAATAATAGGGAAAACGTGTTATCGCTTCTCTGGCTGCCTGCGTCAGGAGTTCCTCGTCCACGCTCTCTGAAAGTGTAACCTTATAACGTACAGTAAACGCATTTTTCTTCGAGTATTCATAAAGCAGATAGACATCCGGATTATTAGCCATCTTTATCCCCCTTTTCGAATAATTGCTTTTCGGCATCCTACAGTTTTCCGCCAAATCCTTCTCTCAAGAATAACACCCTCTTTTTCACATTCGTCTTCACAATCTGTGCATCAAACGTATCATCATATCCGTGAAAAGTACCTTTTGTATCATTGATTTCCACATCTGCCCCGGCAGCTTTCAGCTTCTCTGCAAACAAAAGCCCTTCATCATGCAGACAGTCATACTGCGTTGTTTCGATGTACGTTCTGGGTATCGTTCCGGGAAGGGCTGCATGCATTGGTGATGCCAGCCTCCTTAGTTCTTTGTCATCCCCGCAGTAATAATTCCACATACGTTCATTATCTCGGGAATTCCACTTAGGGGTGTCCGTAAACTGTTTCATGGAATCCGTGTTCATATCTGCGTCCGTCACCGGATATACATACATCTGCAGGCAGGGCATCCCGATCTTTTCGTCTTCATAACGGCAGCCAACCAGTGCTGCAATCGATGCACCTGCACTGTCCCCGCCAATTCCGATCCGTCCCGGATCTATTCCAAGCTCTTCCGTGTGTTCCGTTACATATCTGTACAGGGCCACAACATCTTCATAAGCAGCCGGATACGGATACTTCGGTGCCAGATGGTAGTGCGGAAAAAACACCTTGCATCCCGCTTTTCGGGCATAAATAAAAGCCAGCTTCTTCTGATAAGCCGCAGCTTTATATACAAACGCTCCCCCATGCACATAGATCAGGGCAGGCAGCTTATCTCCTGCACCAGACGGCGTGAACACGGTTATTTTAAACAAAAGATCCTGAAAACCCGGAATCTCGATCTCCTCCTCCAGAAGCCCATCCGGAAGCGTTGTCTTCTCCCAGTCTTTCTCCTGAAAAACATTCCCGGCTGCAATCACGGTCTTATTGAAAGGATAGGACTTAGCGCTTTTCCGAAGCTCGGGATCAACCAATTCTTTATAATTCATCTGAACTCCTTGATAGTAAAGTGCGGGGCCTTCATGGCCCCGCAATATTATTTCTTCTTTCCGGCCGCCTTAATCATCTTTTTCACGGAGTAAATTGCCAGTGCAATCGACGCTACAAACCCCAGAAGCGCCACCAGCGGCACGCCTTCAACATATGGCGGAAGCGACATTCCGCAAAGCTTGCAGGATCCGCTGAAAAGTACGCATGCAAAAACTGCCAGCACCAGGTTAATCAGCATTTCCGTCATGAGCCGTAGAGGTTCCTCATATCCGCTCAGTTCAAAAACAACCTTCTGCCTGCCTTTCACCAGGTTCTTCAGAACATCCGACGCCAGACCCGGAATTTTTATCGTGCGCATTGCTGTGGATGCAACGGCTCCCACCGAGGAAGCCATCTTTTCCTTCGCGTCAGAGGTCTCCGTCGCCCGGTTAATCAGTTTTTCCTGTAAGAATCCGAACAAATCCAGCTCCGGACAGAACATCTCCAAAACTCCCTCGATCGTAACAAGGCTCCGGATCAACATCGTATATTCAGATGAGACAGAGATATGATACGTCGCGAGAAGGTCCGTGAGTTCTGTCATCAATATACCCACGTCAATATCCTCCAGATTGCCGGCGGACATATATTTGCTGATAATGGTTTCCAGATCGTCCATCAAACGTGATTTGTTGAGTTTTCCCTTTACGGTTCCAAGTGCAAGTGCCGCATTGGTCAGCCCCTCCACATCCTCCTGGACAACCGCAATAATAAGGTTCTGAATTGCATTTATATTCGCCTCAGTGATCCGTCCGACCATTCCGAAATCAATCCAATACGGCACGCCGCTGCTGATCATGATATTTCCCTGATGCGGATCGCCGTGGAAGAATCCCGCATCCAGTACCTGGTGAAGATAGTTTTCCAGGATAACTTTCCCGATCTCCAGCCGGTCATAGCCTTCTTCTTCCACGTGTTCCTTGTGGGAGATGGAATACCCATCTACGAAAGTCATCGTCAGCTTCTTTCTTTGCTGCAGACAGCAGACATGGAGAAATACTTCTATCCGGTACGGAAACAGCAGCATTCCTTCGTTTACTGATAATCTAATTATCAGTAAACATATGTATGGGATCAACGTCAATTCTATACTCGTAAAGCCGGCAAAACATTGGATTTGCTCCTCTTTTTCAGGCGGCGGGGACAATCCCCGCCGCCCTGTTTCAGTATTCTTACAGCTTCTTGCAGGTGAAATCATCGAACTTCAGGCAGCCATCGCCGAATTTCAGCTTGAGCATGCCGCCCTTCCTGCCGAACTCATCCTCGCCGATGGGATAAAGGCGGAAGGTTCTCTCATCGCTATCCTCATCGATTGCTCTTGCGTAAAGCTCGCCGTCCTGCATCCAAACCTCGTCGATGATGAAATCGGCGTCTT
>CACZPF010000137.1 GCA_902782975.1 uncultured Lachnospiraceae bacterium | reverse complement strand
CGACATGGGTCCCGCAGCAGGCACACCGGTCTGTTCCCGGAAATTCGACGATCCGCACCTTGCCGGTCAGTTCCTTTTTGCTGCGGTAGGAAAGGCTTTTCAGTTCCTCCGAAGAAGGGTAATAGATCCGGACTTCCCGGTCTTTCCATATTTCCTGATTGGCTTTCGATTCGATCATTATGAGATCGTCATCTGTCAGCACACCGGAGAAATCGATCGTTATGACGTCCCTTCCCATATGAAAGCCCACATTATCATAACCGAAGGTTTCGTGTACAAGGCCGCTTACCATGTGTTCTCGCGAATGCTGCTGCATCAGATCGAACCGCCTGTTCCAGTCAATACATCCCTGAACGGTGCTTCCAGCGGCCAGAGGGCCGGCTGTATAGTGGATCAGTTCTCCGTTTCTTTCTTCAACCTGCAGGACTGGTGTATCGTTCAGTGTTCCGATATCACAGGGCTGTCCTCCGCCTTCCGGATAAAAGGCGCTTTCTTCCAGCAGGATCTCATATCCCTTTTCCCCCGGCCTGCATTCTGCAACACGGGTCACAAATTCTTTCTGATAAACATCTTCGTAATATAAGCGTCTGGTCTCGACCATGGGCTGCTGCTTCCTTTCTGGTGTAATGACATCAGGTAATTGCAAAACTCTCTCAGCGATTGAATTGCCAATCAGATACCAACCGGTATCTGTGAGTCAGATATTATTGCGGTAAAACCGCTGTCATAGATAAGTATGTATTGTCAAACGGTACCGGTGTCCCGGACCCGCACCGAGACTTCTCCATAAGATAATAGCGTCCTGCTTCCGTCTTCCTCTTCCACCAGAAGCCTTCCGTCCGGTTCTATGGAGATTGCAGAGGCATACCGGGCCTGATGGCCGTCTGTGATCATGACCGTATGACCGGGGATGATGTTTTTTTCGATATAGAGGGGCGATACTTCTTTTCGCCCGGCTTCTTCGAGCAGGTAGTTGACGATCGTCGCCGTAAGAAGGTTTTTATCCACAGCCGCTGCCCTCTCTTCTGACTCAAACAGGCTTCCGGCAGTATCCCGGATGTCCGGAGGACAGGCGGACATATCCATAAAAAGATTCAGCCCGATACCCACAACGGCAAACTGGATGGATCCGCTTTCAAAGTCTGTGACTGCCTCGGTCATAATGCCTCCGGTTTTTCGATCCTGATAATACAGATCATTTACCCATTTAATAGAGAGGTCTGTCCCGCATACCTCTTTGACAGCCCGTACAACAGCCACGGCAGCCGCAGTAGTGATCAGAAGCCCTTTTCCGGCAGGCAGATCCGGTGCAAGTATAATACTAAGATACAGCCCGCCTTCCGGGGAATAAAAGGACTTTCCCCGCCTCCCTCTGCCCTGTGTCTGCCTGCGGGCAGCAATGACCGTTCCGCGGCCTGCTTTACCTTCCACCGCCAGATGCCTTGCCCGGAGGTTTGTAGATGGCAGGGTATCATGAACTTCCACCGTGACATCGGGTAATACAAGATGCGGCCTGATTCCTTCCGGTGAAAAGATATTGCTGGCGGATTCCAGCTGATAACCCCGGTTCGGCGCGGCCGATATGGGATACCCCTCCTCCCGAAGAGAAGCCACCGCCTTCCATATGGCAGCCCGGGTACATCCGAGCATCTCTGCCAGATCCTCGCCCGATATAACTTCACCCTTCTTTTCCTCCAGCAGTGCAAGGAGCTTCTGCCTGACGCCCATGCCTTCCACCTCCTGTCCGCGAAAATCAACTGCTTTATTATAAATCATAAATTGCGGAATTACCATGCCATTTTTTATCTCCCGGCCATGCAGTCCTTTCACCTTCACCGGCACAGCTTTACACACAAAAAAAAGAGCAGGTACAGGCACGGGCGCCAAAAGGCAGCTTCCCGATGCCTGTGCATACTCTGTTCAAAGCGTAAGAACCATTCGTGATTCAGCCAAAACCACTTAGTCAGCTGCTTCCGTCAGCTCATCTGGTTCATCTTTCACTTCCTGGTACTTTTCCAGGATCAGACTCTGAATACGTTCTCTTGTTTCTGAGTTGATAGGATGCGCGATGTCTCTGTATTCTCCGTCCGCCGCTTTACGGCTCGGCATCGCAATAAAGAGACCTTTTTCGCCTTCGATCACCTTGATGTCATGAACTACAAATTCATCATCGATCGTGATCGAGACAACCGCTTTCATCTTCCCTTCTTTTGAAACTTTTCTGACACGTACGTCTGTGATAACCATTTTACCAGTTTCTCCCTTCCTTTTAGCTATATATGATACAGATGAACGGAGGCATGTCCGTGTCATCGTTGTACCCTATTATTGTAAACGCAAAAGCTGACCTTCCTTCAGGATGTATGCGTGAATGAAAGATTTCTGCGGCGTTTACTGTACCGCCTCCTGCGGTATGTTTCCTCTTCCCGATCTGTGCAGATCACATATGGAATCTGTCATGATTTTCTACGACGATCCTGATCTCTCCGTTTTCACCCGTATAATAGGAGTTGGCACTGATGGTATCACGGCTTTCTACTATACAGTTTTCAATGTGCACATTATTCGCCAGGTAAACATTATTTAATATGACGGAATTTTTGATCACACAATTCTTTTCTACGAAGACATCTTTGAAGAGGATAGAGTTTTCTACTGTTCCGTTAATGATGCATCCGCTGGAAACCAGACTGTTGCGAACCTGGGCGCCGGGATTATATTTTGCCGGAGGCAGATCATCGATCCGGGTCTTGATAAAAGGCTCTTCCCGGAAGAAGTAATTCCGGATCTCCGGCGTCAGGAATGCCATATTGGTTTTATAATAGGATTCCACCGTCGAAATGTTGCTCCAGAAGCTGCTGATCTTATATCCGTAGATCCGTTTCAGATTCTTATAGCGGATCAGAATGTCTCTTACAAAGTCCTTCCGCCCTTCCTCCGCAGCTTTCTCGAGAAGTTCGATGAGCTGACGCCTCCGGATAATATAGATGCCTGTCGAAATCGTATTGTAAGGTGAAACCATCGGCTTCTCCTCGAATTCCTCGATCCGGCAGTCCTCATTCATCCGCAGCACGCCGAAACGCTCTACATCCTTCTGATCCTCACAGGTCGTACAGACCACGGTGATATCCGCGCGCTTGGCTATATGATACTCCAGTACCTTATTGAAATCCAGCTTGTACACGCCGTCCCCGGATGCAATGACCACATAGGGTTCATGACTGTTCCTCAGGAAATCGATGTTCTGATACATGGCATCGGCTGTTCCCTGGTACCACAGACTGTTTTCCTTTGTGATCGTGGGAGTGAAGATAAACAGGCCGCCCTGTTTTCGTCCGAAATCCCACCACTTCGAAGAACTTAGGTGCTCGTTCAGAGACCGGGAATTGTACTGTGTCAGTACTGCAACTTTCTGAATATGAGAATTTGCCATGCTGGACAGGGAAAAGTCGATGCTGCGGTAGCTTCCTGCAATAGGCATGGCAGCTATTGCTCTTTTGTTGGACAGCTCCTTCATGCGGTTGCTGTTCCCGCCAGCCAGAATAATTCCTATTGCTCTCATACCTGCTCACCTTCTTTCACCTCGATCACCTGGCCGCCGGCGAGGACGCCGTCAGGATAATCGCTTAATCTGGTCACGCCTGAGACGGCTGTATTCTTACCGATCCGTACATTGGGCGGGATCACAGTCTGTTCTGCGATAGTCGCAATACCAAACGCATAAACTGCAGGCTTCTTAACATTGACAGCCTCTTCTCCGCATCCGATCACGACACCGTCGCCGATCACCACGTCTTCTGCAACAATAGCCTTATCCATCACCACGCCGTCCCCTACGACAGAATTACGCATGATGATAGAATCTCTGATGACGGAACCTTTCCCAATGATAACGTTCGGACCGATGACAGAATTATGAACTTCGCCGTAAATTTCCGCACCTTCACCGATCAGACAGCGGTCAGTCACGGCATCGGATGAAATGTATTGGGGCGGTATGATATCTCCCTTGGTATAGATCCTCCAGAATTCCTCATAAAGGTTGAATTCAGGGATGATATCGATCAGTTCCATGTTGGCTTCCCAGTAGGAGCCAAGTGTTCCAACATCTTTCCAGTAACCGTTAAATTCGTAGGCGAAGAGCCTCTCGCCTTTCTCCTTGCAGTACGGCAGGATATGCTTACCGAAGTCACACCCGTTCTGATCCTTTAAGGCATACAGAGCTTCTTTTAAGGCACTCCAGGTAAAAATGTAGATTCCCATGGAAGCCAGGTTGCTGCTCGGATGCTCCGGTTTTTCTTCAAATTCCGTGATCTTGCCGGTATCATCCGTTACCATGATGCCGAACCGGCTGGCTTCTTCCATCGGGACCGGCATACAGGCAATCGTAATATCCGCCTTATTGGCCTTGTGAAAATCCAGCATGACTTCATAGTCCATTTTGTAAATATGGTCGCCGGACAGGATCAGGACATATTCCGGATGATACTGTTCCATATAATCCATATTCTGGAAGATGGCATTTGCCGTACCGGTATACCATTCGCTGCTGGTACTTTTCTCGTAAGGAGGCAGAACGGTAACGCCGCCCTCATTGCGGTCCAGATCCCACGGAATACCGATCCCGATATGCGTATTCAGACGCAGCGGCTGATACTGTGTGAGAACGCCGACTGTATCAATTCCGGGGTGGATACGGTTGGTGTTTTGACACAGTATCAGCCGCTTCGCCTGAATACGCATATCGGGATCGGTATTCCGTGGGATCTGGACCGGAATGTCGGCGGTGTTTCCGTGTTGCCTCCTTATGAGAAAAGT
>CACZPF010000136.1 GCA_902782975.1 uncultured Lachnospiraceae bacterium | reverse complement strand
CTTTATCTGATTCTTGGTTTTCTGTTGTGTGCTTTCTCGACAGCCTGGGGCTGCTTATGCGGGATCCGGCACATAAAGCTTGACTGGGAAAACGAGGTCGAGGTGATCAAACAGGGAGCAGCCGTCGCGATCTACATGCTGCCCAACATGTTCGTGGTCATGGGACTGACTGTACTGGTCGTTTTCCTCGGTATGCGCATGGATCACCGGCTGCTCGCGATGATCCTGATCCTGGTCACCGCGGCGCTGGCAGCTTTATGCTACAGAAAAGTCGTGAATCATGGGAACAATTCTAAAAAGCACTGATTAATTCAGTGCTTTCTTAGAAGCCTCCGTCGGATCGCACGGATCTGCAGTGGAAATTGTCACTTCGTGACGCAGATCCGGCGAGGGAAACGCTTTAATCAGCGTTTCTCTAACTGACTCATCAAGGAATGCAGTAGTAGAAAAAAGTATAAGAAGAGGGCAGATACGGTGGCGGCGCAGTTTGCCGCCACCGTATCTGCCCTCTGCTTCTGTCATATATAATCTTTTATTTCCGCCCCTGTTCTGCTGCCGTTTTGTCATACCATGCCTGCATGACATCCGTTGCGGTTAAGCCATCCACATCAAAATATACGGTGTAAAATGACTCGTATTCTTCCCCGTCCTCAAGTGTGATGACTTCACGAACCAGGTTCTTGTCTGCAGTAAAGAAATCGTAGCGGACATTTTCTTCCGGGAAGGTAAGGACAACATATTCGCCGTCCGGAGCTTCGGCTGAATCAGAATAAACGATATGTGCATGATTAAGGAATGCATCCAGTGCTTCCGATCCGTCTTCTGCCGAAGTATTGAGAGGTCCGAACTGTGTGGTGCTGATCGTGTAACTGGTTTCTCCTCTGAATGCGATTCTCGCAAAATGGATATCAAGGTTCGAATTGCTGCAGGTAACATAGACCAGACCCTTGTTCGGCCCGATGAATGCGGCCTCTGCGCACTCGGACGCCCATGTATTGATTTCAGACCATCCATTCAGATCTTTATCAATGTTGTCATAGGATTCTCTGACAAGCGTCACATCCGTCGGGTGCTCGAACAGATAGAAGGTCCCGTTCCCGTCCTGTGCAAACACCTCGCAGCCGGACATGTCGTCGCAGCGAAGCTGTTTAACCTCGTCTTCCGCTGCCTTAGAAATGCTGAAGATCCAGCCGGCTGTATCATATCCCAGGTTCTGTTTTTCATTTGCTTCGAGAGATGCGGTCTCCGAAACCTTGACGATCGTGTTCTTATCCAGACCTTCTGTCTGAATCGTTGCGTTTTTTCTGATAAATTCCGGTATTTCCATGGAGTATCCGGTATTTCCCAGTTCCATGATGTCCTCGGCATTCCCGGTGTACATATTCAGCTCTTCCGCCGGTTGTGTTGTATCCGGTGCTGTCGTTTCCTGTGCAAAAACTGATCCTGCTGCTGCAGCCAAAATCATTGCTGCTGTCATTCCTGCGATCATTTTGTGTCTTATCGTCATTTTATATCCTCCTATTTTTGCTTGAAATTAATGTTTTATTTTCCATGGCTTGATTATAACAAAGGTTTTGTCACAAATTCTGCACATATTTATTCATTACTTTATTGTACTTATGGTACTTATTGTACTTGATATTTCGGCGTTTGTCCATAAAATCCCGGATTATTGTCTGTTTATCTGGAACAGCGGGTTTTGGTACGTTTTTCTCTTCTTCTGTTTTTACGATGCCCAGGAAAAAAGAATAAGATCTGAATTCTGTGAATGATTGTTATAAATTCCTGAGTATGGTATTATGTAGAAAAACTACCACGGCAGCGGCCGCGGATGTTTTATAGCCGGCGGCAGAAAAGACCTGTCGTTATTTTTCATGGTAACTGTTAAGAAATACGTTTCATGATCCTGCCGGATGGCAGATCGTGGACAGGATGTTCTCGTCGGAGATATAAAATGAATAAAAAAGAGTTTTACTATCCTTCGGCAGACGGGAAGACAAGAATTCATGCCATTCGGTGGGAACCGGAAGGAAAGCCTGCAGCAATTGTACAGATTATACACGGTATGATAGAATTTATCGACAGATATGATGATTTCGCATCATACCTGACAGAACATGGATTTTTAGTGACAGGGGAAGATCATCTTGGACATGGAGAGTCCGTCGCTGCCGATAGATTTCATGGATTTTTTGGTCAGAAGGGAAATGAATGGATCATTGCCGATATTCATCAGCTGCGGATGATGATGCAAAGGGAATTTCCCGGTACACAGTATCTGCTGCTGGGACACAGCATGGGGTCCTTTCTTATCAGGCAGTATATTACGGAAAAAGGTGCAGAGTATGCCAGAGGTTTAAGCGGTGTGGTCCTCCTGGGAACGGGATGGCAGCCGCAGGCGCTCCTTTCTTTTGGAAAAATGATCGCTAAACTGATGAATATAAATAAGGTGGGGAAGCCGGCGCCTCTTCTTGATAAGCTTGCCATGGGTAATTATCTCTCCAGAATAGACAGCCCGAGGACCGCTGTGGACTGGCTGACAAAGGAAACAGAAATCGTGGACAAATACCTGTCGAATCCCTGGAATACTTTTCACTTTACGCCAAATGCCTACTACTATATGTTTGATGGGATGAAGAAGGCTCACGATACAGGGCGGATGGAGAATCTGCCGGAAGGCCTGCCTCTTCTTTTTGCTTCCGGTGAGGACGATCCGGTTGGAAACTGGGGAAAAGGCGTGCGGAAAGCCTTTCAGGTCTATACGGAACACACTAAATGCAAAGTAGATATAAGGCTTTATAAAAACTGCAGGCATGAGATCCTGAACGAGACGGAGAGAAAGATCGTTTTTAAAGATCTTCTGCGCTTCTTTGAACAATGCCTGGGAGAATAGCAGGAAACCTTCGGTGTCGTATCGATGAATACAGTCTGTTGAATTATTCTGCGAAAAAGAGAGGACACAGGCAGCGCTTCGGATATGAAAGATTTATATGGACGCGAAATTACTTATTTGAGACTTTCAGTGACGGAATCCTGTAATCTGCGGTGCCGTTACTGTATACCTGAAGATTGTACCCGGAAAAAGCTGCATGGCGGGCTTATGACGGAAGATGAGATAATAAGGTCTGTTGAGGCGGCGGCCTCTCTGGGCATCAGAAAGGTACGGATCACGGGAGGGGAACCTCTTGTACGGCCGGATATTCTGTCGATCTGCCGCAGGGTTTCCGGGACGGAGGGCATAAAGGAAGTTTCGATGACAACCAATGCACTGCTCCTGGCAGATCAGGCGAATGCGCTTTACGATGCGGGCATAAGACGGCTGAACATCAGTCTCGATACGCTGGATCCGGAAAAGTATACCTGGATCACCAGAGGAGGAACACTCCGGAAGGCGATCGCCGGAATCGAAGAATCGCTGAAGGTGAAGTTTGAAAGGATCAAACTGAATACAGTACTTATCGGCGGTTTTAATGAGAATGAAATACCGGCCCTGGCTGATCTTACAAGGCGCTGGCCGGTAGATGTTCGGTTTATTGAACTGATGCCGATGCCCGGCAGCAGCGAGTTTGGAAAGGAAGCGTATATCTCCTGTGCCCGTGTGACGGAAATGCTTCCGGAACTTGTCCGGGACAGGGAGGGAAGCTTTTCGGAGAGCGGCGGGGTGGCAAAATTGTACAGCTTTCCCGGAGCACCAGGGAAAGTCGGGCTGATCAGTCCGGTGAATGAACCTTTCTGTGAAGCCTGCTGCCGGCTTCGCCTGACTGCGGATGGAAAGATACGGCCATGTCTGTATTCGGACCTTGAATTTCCGGTCAGGGGGCTTGATCGTGTACGGATGGAGGAACAGTTTAAAGCAGCGATCCATGCAAAACCAAGATGGCATGGCGGCCTGACTCTGCCAGGCAGATGTCTTTCGGACCGCTGTATGAATCAGATCGGAGGATGAACGGAAAAGGAGGCGGTTTTTTGGATAAAGGATTCTGGAAACAAAATAAGATCTATCTGTTGATGATCGCAGTCATCGCTGCACTGATATGCATTATTGCTCTTTTGTTTTTCCGGACAGATATTTTTGTGGGTGCGATCCGTTCGATCGCATCGATCCTGACACCGTTTATTTATGGATTTGTTATAGCTTATCTGCTGCGTCCGGTGAGTCTTAGGATCGAGAATGTTCTGTCCGGCCTGCTTCGTCTGGGAGATAAAGGGCTGGTAAAGAAAGCGCAAGTAAAAAATGAGTCGGTAAAAAAAGAGTCGGTAAAGAAGGAGTCTGTAAAGAAAAAGTCTGTAAAGAAGGGAAGGATCAGGACGGTTTCTATCATTCTGTCGATCGTCTTTATGTTTGCGGCGATCATCTGCCTGCTCCTTCTGATACTTCCGGAGCTGATCGCCAGTATTTCCAGTATTATTTCAGAATTGCCGGGGGCTATCGAGAAGTTCCAGAATTGGCTTGAAAATCTGGACACAGGAGCGGCGGGTCATGAAGTTGTTAATTATACAAACGAAATCATAACCACTGTATCCGAAAAAATACAGTCTTATCTGGAATCCTCTTTGATGCCTGCCCTGCAGACTTTTATGACGACACTGACTTCCAGTTTTATGAGTATTGTAGATGTCCTGAAGAACTTCGGTCTTGGCTGTATTATTTCCATCTATTTTCTTTTTGACTGGGAGAAGTTCGGCATGCAGGCAAAAATGGTCGTTTACAGCACATTTTCCGCAAAGGCAGCAGACTGGATCCGGGAGGAAGCCAGGTATGTGGATAAAATGTTCAGCGGTTTTATTATTGGTAAGATCGTGGACTCTGTTATCATTGGCCTGATCTGCTTTGCGTTTACGGCTGTCTTCGGGTTCCCATACGCACTGCTGGTAAGTCTGATCGTCGGTGTTACCAATGTGATCCCTTTTTTCGGGCCGTACCTCGGTGCAATTCCTTCCGTGCTGCTGATCCTTACGGAAAGCACATCGAAGGGGATCATCTTCCTGATCTTTGTTATTATCCTGCAGCAGGTAGACGGAAATGTCATTGGTCCGAAGATCCTGGGAGATAAGCTGGGCCTTTCAAGCTTCTGGATCTTGTTTTCTATCTTGTTTTTCGGCGCGTTATGGGGGCTGCCCGGCATGCTGGTCGGCGCACCTGTGTTTGCGGTTCTTTATGACCTGATCCGGAGAGGCGTTTTTCGAGGACTGAATTATCAGAACCGCGGATATCTGAAAGACCAGTATCATGAAAAATACGGTGGTGAAACAAAAGAAAAGAAATAAATACATCAGGAAAGAGGTAGACATGAGGATAAAGATCTGGCAGCAGGGCTTTCTTGCAGTCCTGGCAGCAGGGCTTCTTGTGAGCCCGGCAGTATATGCTTCGGAAGCGGGCATATCTGCAAAGGAATTTGTGGAACGGTATAATGCGGCAGTAGAAAAATATAATTCTGTCGCAGACAGTGAAGGGCTGGCAGTGCTCAGTCCGATCGACGAAGAGATGCTGAAGGAAGATGAATTATGGCCGGACGGAACCATGAAGTTCTCTCTTAACGCTGATTCTGTGGATAAGGACACCCTTGGTCACCTGGAAGTCTGGACGGACGAAGCAGATGAACTGGGGAACAGCCGCATCACCCTGGGAATTGCTCTGGCAGTTTATGCATTTGATACTTCTATGGAAGAAGTGACAGAAGCAACGCAGCTGTATGTGGATCTTCTGACAGGAGAAGATCCGGGAGAACATCCGGCAGCGTATACGCTGGAAAAGAAAGAAAAAACGGTGCGCCTGGAAGGAAAATACAGTGGATATGTACCCGTGACACCGACACCGACACCAGCACCGACGCCCACGCCCGCACCGGCAGGTTCTACAGCGTCGAGATCCGGAGAAAAAGGATCTGCAGTATCCGGGTCACCGGCTTCGGCAGCAGCACTTACGGCGGTGCCTGCCGATCAGGCGCCCTGATCTTAAATACAAGGATAGAAAAGAGGAATCGGAAATTATGAAAACAAGAACCAGATATATGATCACGGCATTTTTGCTGCTCATCTTTACGGTATTTTATATTTATGCCATACAGGCAGCGGATGTGCAGGCTATTGGCCCCATGGGTACCAAAGTGGGTTTTGCAACCATCAATAAAGCAGTGTCGGAGGCGACAGGGTTTAACGAAAAACTGTATAAAATTACGCAGATACTTGGTCTTGCGACCTTTGCCGTGGCCGGCCTTTTTGCACTCCTCGGTCTTCTGCAGCTGATCCGCCGCAGGAGCCTTCTGAAGATGGACCGGAGTTTTATAGCTCTGGGATGTCTTTACGTTGTGCTTGCGGGACTTTATGCCGCATTTGAGGTTTTTATTGTCAACTACCGCCCTGTGATCATGCCGGATGCAGCTGAAGTGGAGGCATCATTTCCTTCCTCCCATACGATGCTTGCCTGCACTGTAATGGGAAGTGCGGTGATCATGATCGGCCTGTATATAAAGAATAAAGCGCTGCGCTTCTTTTTACAGCTGATCTGTATCGTGCTCATGCTCGGAATTGTGGCCGGACGGCTTCTGAGCGGTGTACACTGGCTGACAGACATTATCGGGGGAATTCTGATCAGTCTTGTTCTGGTGACTTTATTTGCCGGAATAGTCTGTAAAGAGAAAAAATGAAAAAAAATCGAGGAAAAACTCCCTGAAAACCGCTGAAAACCTAATTTTTTCCAAAAAGAATGCAAGAGAAGTGTTGTAATTTCTGGAAGTTTCGCATATAATAAAAATAATCAAAGCGCCCCTGTCCGAAAAGAGGGCGTTTTGGGGCGTACTAATGTGAATATTCGGGCGATAAATATTCACTAAATAATTCATGTATGGGAGGTAGTACTATGAACAAATCAGAACTGGTAGCAGCAATGGCAGAAGCAAGCGGACTTTCCAAAAAAGATTCCGAAGCAGCACTTAAAGCGTTTATTGGAGTAGTATCCGGCGAACTGCAGAAAAAAGAAAAAGTTCAGCTGATCGGTTTCGGCACTTTTGAAACTTCTGAAAGAGCTGCAAGAACAGGCCACAATCCCCGTACCGGCGAGGCCATCAAGATTAAAAAATCTGTAGTTCCGAAATTTAAACCAGGCGCCTCTCTGAAGGAATTGGTAAATACCAAACCGAAAAAAGCTTCCAAGAAGGCTGCTAAATAATAGCGCAATAAAAAATGTCCGGACATAAGAACTGCCCGTTTTCGCGGTCTCCCCTGCGAAGACGGGCTTTTTCTTTTTGTGCTTCCGGCTGCGGGTCTGACATCACTATGGACAATGCCTGGCGGGCGTCAGGGGTGCCAGACTTAATGACATTGCCGCCGGAAAGAAGATGTCACCGGAAAAAAGATTTCACCTGAATGCTTCTATTGTTCGTTCAAGGATGAGTTCGTGAGTGCTGGTTTTTTTAACCAGTACATGGATGGACCGGGAATCCGGCGGCAGCCATGTGATCTGCAGGCGGCTGTCTGCCTGCTGAAGAAGACGCAGAGTACCGGCGGGGAAAGAAAACCCTGACGGGATTTCTATTTCTGCATAAAAGGTGGGCCATGACAGAAATACGAGAATGGTTTCCAGCCCTTTTTTTGTTTGGTGAGCCTCTGTCAGTTCCATGTCGTAGGAAGAATACCAGGCATCCCATTTTCCGGAATCTTCTCTGATCAGGCGATGGTCCGGGAAGTCTTCCATTGTTTTTATAAGTTCCCCGATCCGGCGGGTCACTTTGGAACTGCCGAGAAGGTTCAGATGAGAGTCTGCATCAAAAAAGTCTGTTTCCGGATCTACGATTTCTTCCTGCAGAAGGTCAAGATACGGGACGCCTTCTTCTTCCGCGATCTGATATACGGAATTCTGCCATTTCTGGCGCTCCGGGTCAGAAGGATATGGTACGAGCATGAGCACCGGGAGGATCCCTTCTTTCCTGCAGAGGTCGATAAACCAGCGGATGTATTTTTTTCCGGCTGTCCGGCCCCTATTCACCTCAGAGGTGGGAAGAAGATCATAGGAAAGCGCTTTTGTAATACCGGTTTTATATTTTCCACCTTTATTCCGGGTACGGGCAGGCTGGCAAAGCAGATTCTTAAATGCGATCGGGTGGGATGTATCGCTCCACCGGTTGTGGTAGAGAGAAAACGGAAATATAAATTCCATGCGCATATCCCAGCTGCGGTAAAGATTTAAAATTGCCTCCACTTTTGTGGGAGTCAGGGGAAAGGCATCCAGCATGGTGTGAAGGAATCCCGTCTTGATATACGTGTTTTCCTTGTGTACCAGAAATACATCCAGTACTGCAATTTTGGGCTTATGATACTGAAGAGCGATCTTCATAAGCCAGCAGCTGGCACCGATCGACGCGCCGGAGCTTGCCATGTTATAAGATGTCAGGCCGTACTCACGGTAGAGCTGCATGGGTGAGACAGCATATTCCACATGGCTGCTGCCGAAAAACAGCACATCGTATTCTGTCTCGTCGGTAAGGAAAGGAGCATATTGGAAGTAACTGTCGGTATGCGCCAGTACTTTATCTACGGCAGAGATCCCCCCTGTGACCAGCAGAACGATCATCAGTATACTAAATCCTCTTTTCATGTTTGTGTGCATAAAACCGCCTCCTGTTTATTTTTGGGCATTCTCCGCCCCGGAAGATGCCACTGTGCTACAGATATGCGGGAGGTTCCGGAAATATGCATGGAAAAGTGAAAGTTAATAAAAATATCAAATTTTTTACAAAGGATCGCAAAAAACGTAGAATTTTATTTTATTTTTGTTAACATCTGTGTTATAATGAAACCGATTATGCAATCGGCAAAGGAAAAAGGATCCTTTGAAACTGTGTTTCGATCTACCATTACTGGTGCAGTGAATGTGCCATGAAAGAGGAATATATGGCAAAGGTTTCAATTATTATTCCGGTATATAATGCGGAAAAATATCTGCGGGAGTGCCTGGACAGCCTGACGGGACAGACCTTGAAGGACATAGAGATCATATGTGTGGATGATGGATCGACAGACACTTCGCTTTCCATTCTGGAGGAATATAAACGACGGGACAGCAGAATAAAGGTGCTGCATCAGCAGAATCAGTATGCAGGCACAGCCAGAAACAAAGGTATCCCGGAGGCCTCGGGAGAATATCTGCTGTTTTTGGATGCGGATGATTTTTTTGACCTGACACTCTGCGAAAAGGTATATGCACGGGGCGTGCAGTATAAAGCAGATGTTGTTTTTTTCGGCGCAGTGCGCTATGAAGCAAAGACCCGTACCAATCTGATCATCAAGGGATATTTCCGGCGTGCGCTTCTGCCTCAGAACAGGCAGGTCTTCTCTCCTCTGGACCCGGATGTGGACGTGATGAACATGGTTACCGCCGTGCCATGGACCAAAGCCTTCCGGCGGGAATTCATCCTGAAGGAGAATATCCGTTTTCAGTCTCTGCATAACAGCAATGACGTTTTTTTTGTCGTGACTGCTATCTCTGCGGCAAAACGGATCACCTACGTGGACGAAGACCTGACATTCTACCGCCGCGGACACGGGATGAATCTGCAGCAGCTGAAGGATGAAAAGCCGGTCTGCTTTATCGAAGCCTACATGGCTGTATATGAAGAACTGAAAAGGCGCGGTCTTTATGACAGGCTGGAGCAGAGCTTCATCAACCTGTTCATCCGGAGCGCTGCCTATCATCTGGATACCAGCAGTCTTTGGGAAACCAAGAAGGTCATCAGCCGCCAGCTGGATCAGGTGTTTAAAGAAAAGCTTGGTGTCTATGAAAAGCCGGAAGAGTTTATATATAATAAAACCGATTATGCTGTGGTATCAGGATGCATAAGCGCAGCCTCCTGGGAAGACAGGAAACAGAAAGTGCTGCGGGAAAGAGTCTCAGATGCGGCAGCCTCCTTTAAGTATGGAGCAGTATCTTCGGAGCAGAAGCCGGAGGTTTCCGGTCAGGTATCTGTATCTGTGATTCTGCCTGTATTTTTTGGCGGCGAAGCGCTCTCACAGAGTCTACGGTCGCTTCGTATGCAGAACCTGAAGGGAATAGAGATCCTCTGTGTTCCTGCCAATCCATGGCTTTCTTCTGAAATGCTGGAGAATGCCAGTAAGGAATGCCTGAAGGAAAGCAAAAAAACGGTCCGGCTGCTGACCGATGAAAACGGCCTTCCCTGTGCCGGCGTATCTGCCGCCCGCAATCTGGGGCTGAAAAAAGCCGGCGGTGCGTATGTCTACTTTATGAATGAAAACGGGACTTTATCGCCCGAAGGGCTGTTCTCGCTGTTTCACAAGGCAGAAGAAACGAAGGCGGACCTGATCTGTTTTGACGGTTCTTCTGAATGTGAGGACGAAAAGCTGAAAAAGAAAAAACGCAACAATGATTATTATCTGACAAGACTTGGAAATTACGAACAGGTTTCGGATGGAAGAGATCTGTTTTTGAAGATGGTTCAGGAAGAAGAATTCCACACCGATCTGCCTCTTTACTTCTTTAAAAAACAGTTTATTAAGGAAACAGGCCTCACCTTTGATGAGAACGTTCTGGAGGAGGACGGTTTCTTTTCCTTTGCTTCGCTGATGAAATCAGAGAAAGTTCTGTATATCGGTGAAACCTGGTATAAAAGAATTGTCCGTCCCTGGCCGGAAGAGTGCGGTGTGCCGGAATTTGCGGCGGCTTATGCGGATTTCCGGACCTTCTGTAAGGTGGAAGATCTGTTTCGCGCTTTGACAGAGCATCCTGAGGAAATGCAGGACTGTTCTTTCTTCCGAACTGGCGGAGAGAATGACGGCGGTATGCGGCTGCGTCTTCTGGGCAGCGGACTGGAGCAGCTTCTGGATGAAGCAAGAGCAGTGTTTTCAGACTTAAAGCGGGCACAGAAGACAGTCTGCGAGACCCTTCCTGTGGAAGAAAGAACAAGATTTAATGCACTGATCCGGACCTACGATGAGATCTTTACCAAATACCGGGATATAAACAGTGTGATGCCGGAGCTTGCCTATCTCAGAAAACGCTCGGAAAAGCTGGACAATACGCTGCTTTACAAGGTATACAGGAAAGCCAAGAGTCTGCGGAACAAAGGAAAGAGCCCGGGTGACGAAGAAAATCTGAAAGGATAATGTTATGGAACCAGTTGTATCCGTGATCATTCCGGTTTATAATGCGGAAAAGTTTCTGAGAAAATGTCTGGACAGTGTCCTGGCGCAGACGCTGGAAAATATAGAAATTATCTGCATCGATGACGGTTCCGGCGATTCTTCCCCGGCTATCCTTTCGGACTATGCGCACAAGGACGCACGTCTTCGCGTGATCCGTCAGGAGAACAGGGGAGCGGGCGCAGCCCGGAACAGGGGACTTGCCGAAGCAAAAGGAATGTATCTTTCTTTTCTGGATGCAGATGATTTTTTTGAAAAAGACATGCTGCATCTGGCTGTACAGACGCTGGAAAAACAGAAGAGTGATTATGTCGTCTTTGGATGTGACAGGTACCTTGACACAGACCGCAAGTTTGAGAAGGCGGACTTTACGATCCGGAAAGAAGCACTGCCGTTCGGGACACTCTCGTCCGAAGCACTCTCGTCTGGCGGCGGGCGTACGTTTACCTGGAGGGATCTGACAGATAATGTTTTCAAGGTATTTATGGGATGGGCGTGGGATAAAGTCTACCGGCGGGAATTTGTGCTTGCAAATCATCTCACATTCCAGGAGCAGCGAACCAGCAATGACCTTTTGTTTGTTTTCAGTGCCCTTTTAAAGGCGGAAAAGATCGGCTGCCTTCCGGATATTCTGGTTCATCAGAGACAGCAGTACGAAGGGTCTCTCTCCCATACGAGGGAAGTATCCTGGCGTTGTTTTTACGATGCACTTCTGGCACTGGACGATTTTATCACGAATCATCTGAGTGCCTGCGATGCGAAGGAGCTTCAAAAAGATTTTTGTAATTATGCCCTTCATCTGTCACTATGGCATTTCAATACCCTGACCGGTGATGCCAGGCAGAGGACTTATGACCTTCTAAGAGATGAAGGCTTCCGCACTCTCGGGATCCTGGATCTGAAAGAAGAAGAATTTGAAGACCGGCGGCAGTACCGGGAGCTGAAAAAAATCATGGCTCAGACCTTTGAGGAGTATCCTGTGGAGCTTTCCGTGGTGATCCCGGTACATAATGCGCAGTGCTTTATCAGGGAGACCCTGGACAGTATCCTGACGGTCAGGTCGGTTCCGCTGGAAGTGATCTGCGTGGACGATCATTCCACGGATGCGACCGGTGAGATCCTGGCGGAATATCAGAAGCAGTACGACAATGTAAGAGTTCTCACGAATGAGGAAAATATCTTTGCCGGAGAATCCCGCAACCGGGGCCTTCTGGCTGCACGGGGAAGATATGTGCATTTCCTGGATGCGGATGATCTGGCTGCAGCGGATGCTTATCCGGACCTCCTCTGTCTGGCTCTGGAGAATGATCTTGACTGGCTGAAGGCGAGAGCAGAGGCTTTTGATGATGCGACAGGAAAAAAGGTAAACAAACCGCTCTACTCTCTGGAGTGGATGGCAAGACCTTTTGATGAAACCCTGCTGAATTTTACAGATTACCCGCGGAAATTTATGTATTACCTGTCGTTTGTTCCCTGGAACGGGATTTATAAACGTGCTTTTCTGCTGGAGAACAATATCCGGTTCAACCGTCTCTTCTGTGTTAATGACAGAAGCTTCTTTGTGGAATGCTGCATCAGGGGAAAACGAATGATGGTGACCCGCAGAAAAACCATCGCGCGCCACCGCATGAACATGGATACGTCTCTTGTAGGCAGCAGGCTGAAGCATTTTGACTGCCAGTACGAATCCTACCGGATCATGAAGCGCCTGTGCGATGAAAATCATGTAAGTGACAGGGTCCGTTTTGAGATCCTCGACCAGGAACGAAATGATATGACTGCCTGGCATAAAAGGCGGATAGAATATCTGGGCAGCGGACCGGAAGCAGAACGGGCAGAGGAAGAATTTGAACGGTTTATAAAAGAAGAAGCGGATTTTGGTGATCTGAACGAAGAGAAAGAGGCACAAAGGAAGCCTGATGCAGATCCTGTGCCGCAGAAAGAGAATACGGAAGAAACTGCGCCGCAGAGAGAGAATGCAGAAGATATTTTTTCACAGAAGGCAGGGGAGAGGAAAACAGAGACAGAGTTTCTGGAAGATCTGTCCTGGCTTTACAGCCTGTCCGGTACAGAACAGAAGCAGGCCATCACCTTCCTTTCCCGTAAATACCGCCGGGCCAGGTGGCTTGGCAAGGTGGACCGGAAATCGCTGAGTGAGCCGGTCTGTAACCTGATCCTTTTCCTTATCCTGGATCCGGAAGGGTTTCTCTACCGTTTTGGCAGGGGGAGCGATATGCGGGAACTGCCCGCAGACGATCAACGTCATTACCTGCTGGCAGAAGAGGAAATATCTGCCGCGGAAAAGGAAGCATATCACTGTCTGGAAGAGTTGTTTATCAGGCCGAACCTCTGGAAGGATGGCAGATATACGTACAGCCAGATCCTGTTTAAAGGGTATCTGAAAACGCTGGAAAATCTGGGCGACGGTTATAAAAAGGAATTCATAAAGCGCATCCGGAAAGCACTGGAGATGGCCGGGAAGGGACAGTATCTCCGGGAAGATGATTTTTTGCCCGAAGAATACAAAAAGCTGAAAAGTATTCAGGCCGATCCGGAGAATTTCTACCGGGAGACGCTCCTGTGGAATGATCCGGCGCTGGAAACCATCCGGAATACCTTTTCCTACAAAGCATCGGCAGCTGTTCTGGGGGTACAGGAAAATGCAAAAAACACGGCCAGAAACGGGATCAGAAAACTCCGGAGCCTTGCCGGAGCTATTAAACGACGTCTGTAACTGACCGGATGAAAGATAAGAAGTATGAAAGAAACAGTGAGCCATGCACATAGAACTGTCGTGCCCCGCACGAGCAGGGCTATGTGTATGGCGCAGTAAATGTACCATGCAGAGGAAAAAATGAAATCGAAAGCAGATACGGAAGAAAAGCCGGCTGCACAGGAAGGGAGGGGACGCCATCAATGAAGCGTGTGATCACGTATGGTACGTTTGACCTGCTGCATTATGGTCATATCAATTTACTCCGGCGGGCAAGATCCCTGGGGGACTATCTGATCGTGGCTCTTTCGACCGACGAATTTAATCTGAACGGAAAACATAAGAAGAGTTACTTTTCCTACGAAGAACGAAAATCTCTTCTGGAGGCGATCCGCTATGTGGATCTGGTGATTCCCGAGAAAACCTGGGAGCAGAAGGTACTGGACATAAAAGAATACCATGTGGATACCTTTGTGATGGGAGATGACTGGGCCGGTAAATTTGACTTTTTAAAAGAAGAGGGATGCCAGGTCGTATATCTTCCGCGCACACCGGAAATATCGACGACCCAGATCAAGAGTGATCTGAAAGAGATGCAGAGATGCTGACAGGACAGCGAAAGCTGTCACTTCAAAACATGAGGAATTCAGGAAAATGATAATTATACTGTACAGGGAGTTTTTCTGTAAATGATGTGGAAGCGTTTGATTCGTGATTTAAAACGATATTTTAGTTATGCAAAATACTCAGCGAGATCAGACCTTAAGTCGGAGGTGGCCAGCTCCTACCTGAACTGGCTCTGGTGGATCCTCGACCCGCTGATGTTCATGCTGGTATATACATTTATCGCGGTGGTCGTCTTTAAAAGCCAGGTCAGGTATTTTCCGATTTTTGTATTTATCGGTCTGACTTTCTGGAATTTTTTCAGCAAGACTGTCCAGGGCAGCGTAAAGCTTATCCGCAATAATCAGAATATCGTATCCAAGGTTTATATACCAAAATTTATTCTTGTTCTGGAACGGTTATTTGTTAATGGATTTAAAATGCTGATCTCCCTTTTGCTGGTCATCGTGATGATGATCATCTGGAAGGTTCCGGTAACCTGGCGGGTTATTTATATGATCCCTGTCATCGTCATTCTGTGTCTGCTGACTTTTGGGCTCAGCTGCATTGTGACCCATTTCGGGGTGTTTGTAGATGATCTTTACAATGTCGTGCAGATCCTGCTGCGGCTGGTTTTTTATCTATCAGGAATCTTTTATTCCATAGAGAACCGGCTGAAGGATCCGCTCCGAACGGTCATGCTGAGTGTGAATCCTGTGGCGCTTCTGATCCAGTCCGGAAGACAGTGCCTTCTGTATTCGATGGTCCCGGCTCGAAAGCTCCTGCTTTTGTGGGGGGCCGCATCCTGCCTTCTGGTGGTGATCGGTTTCCATGTGATCTATAAATATGAAAACAGCTATGTCAAAATTTCATGACACAGAGGGAAAGGACCGAATGGTAAATATGGACAGGGAGATTGCACTTGATGTAAAAGATCTGAGGATCCGGTACCGGTGTCTTCAGTCTTTCTCGATCAAGTCGAGTCTTTTGAAATTAAAAAAAGCAGATGCCAGAGTTTTTGAAGCAGTGCGGGGCGTGACCTTTTCTGTCCCGCGGGGCGAGATCCTGGGCATCGTAGGACAGAATGGAAGCGGAAAATCTACAATGCTGCGGGCCATCGCAGGGATTTTTTCGCCGGATGAAGGGTCGATCGACCTTCATGGACATTCCGTTTCACTTTTGTCTATTGGCGTGGGCTTTCAGAGATCCCTTACCGGGCGGGAGAATATTATTTTGTCCGGAATGCTGCTTGGATTTTCGGAGCGGCAGGTCCGGGAGAAAATGGACGAGATCATCAAATTTGCCAGTCTGGGAGATTTTATTGATATGCCGGTCAGGACTTATTCCAGCGGTATGCATTCTAAACTGGCTTTTTCCATCACGGCCATCCTGGAATCGGACATTATGCTGATCGATGAGGTGCTGAGCGTGGGGGATGCCAAGTTTCGGAAAAAAAGTTACAAGAAGATGGAACAGCTGATCACCCAGGAGGACAGGACGGTCCTGATCGTTTCGCATAATACGGATACTCTGCAGAAACTCTGCACAAGCGTGCTGTGGCTTCATGACGGTCAGGTCCGCATGATCGGAAAACCGGAGGATGTTCTGCCGGCGTATGATGAATTTATGAGCTGACAGGGTGCTTTACAGAATAGCTGTGAAAGTATTTATGATCCCGTCTGCGGAGGAAGAGGCATGCCAGAATTAACGATTCTTATTCCGGTTTATAATGTAGAAGAATATCTGAGAGAATGTCTGGACAGTGTCATCGCCCAGACTGTGTCAGACATGGAGATCATCTGTGTCGATGACGGGTCGACGGATTCTTCGCCGGAGATCCTCCGGGAATACAAAGAAAAAGATTCCCGCATCCAGATCGTTCATCAGGAAAACGGCGGCTACGGAAAAGCCATGAATACGGGACTTCTGGCGGCAAAGGGCAAATTTATCGGCATTGTGGAACCAGATGATTACGTACCGGAAGAAATGTTTGAAAATCTTCTGGAAGCAGCAGAGTATCATAAACTGGATTTTGTCAAGGCAGACTTCTACAGTTTTTATGAAGACCCTTCCTCAAAGAAGAGAGAATATGCCCTTCACCGGCTTTCCAGGAAGCAGACGGACTATAACCGGATCTTAAATCCGGAATCAGAGCCGGCTCTTCTGGATACACTGATCGATAACTGGAGCGGCATTTATCTTCGATCATTTCTGGTGGAGAATAATATCCGCCACAACGAAACACCGGGAGCCTCCTACCAGGATACAGGATTCTATTTCCAGGTTTTTACCAGGGCAAAGAGGGGTATGTTACTTAACATGCCCTATTACCGTTACCGCTTCGACAATCCGAATTCCTCCAAGAACAGCCGCGAAAAGGTCTATGCGACGGACGAGGAATACCGTTTTATCCGGAGGATCCTTTTGAAGGATCCCGGGGTGTGGGACCGGTTTAAATATATGTACTGGAAAAAAAGATTTACCAGTTATGATTTTACCCTGAAGCGCATTGCCCCGGAGTATGTAAAGGAATATCTTTCCTACACCGGCCGGATCATGCGCCTGGCAGAGGCACACGGGCTTCTTAAGAGAGAATGCTATACGAAGGGTGAGTGGCAGGCCCTGCAGCTGTTTCTGACGGACCCGGAGAGTTATTATCTGAGAAGCAGAAAACCGAAGAACCCGATATATGCCAGGATCGCAAGTATCCCGGGGTACGGAGGACTATTCCGGTTAAAAAGGGCTTCCTGCCTGATTGCCGGGATGGCAAAGAGAAAAGCGATCTGTGAGAAGGTTGCGGCGAAACGCTGCGAATGAGGCCGGACATCTGCAGACAGACAGCGCAGCATTTCAGAAGGTTTTTTGGGATGATTTTACGGAAAGGAGGTATCAACCATGTGGGATAAGCAGGTAAGCAGACGGGAAGATTATAAAAGACTTGTGATATTCTGCCTTGCCAGCATCATTGTCATTGCCCAGGCTGCTGCCTTCGGATATGTATGGTATACCTATTACCGGAAACTGATCTTTGAGCCTTTCTGGCGGAAAGGCAACTGGGTGCTGATCGCTTTTTACGCAATGTTCAATATCATGTTCTCGAGGCTGTACGGAGGCCTCCGGGTGGGGTATTTAAAGCGCATGGAAGTTTTTTATTCCATGGTGCTGGCCACGATCTGTACCAATATCGTGGCTTATCTTGAGATCACGCTGATCGACCGGTGGTTCCTTCCGCCTGGACCGATGATCGAGATGACGGGCGTGCAGATCGCGATGGTCCTGGTCTGGACCTTTGGCACACAGTTCATCTATTCCAGAGTGTACAATGCCAGAAGGCTTCTGGTGATCTATGGAGACCGGGATCCCGGAGACCTGATCGATAAAATGAACAGCCGCGGGGACAAGTATGATATCAGCGACAAGATCCACATAAGCCGGGGAGAAGAACAGATCCACCAGGCTATGAAGGACTATGACGGTGTAATTATATGGGATCTGCCCTCGATCGAGAGAAACAGATTCCTCAAATACTGCTTCGAACATTCCATACGCTGCTACATGAGTCCGAAGATCTCCGACATTCTTCTGATCGGGTCAGAGAGGATCCATCTGTTCGACACGCCCCTCCTGCTTTCGAGGAATATGGGACTTTCTCTGGAACAGAGACTTCTGAAGCGGCTTGGGGATATTGTGGTTTCATCCGCCTGTATCGTGATCCTTATGCCGGTTATGCTGCTCATCGCGGCAGCCGTAAAGATCTGTGATGGAGGGCCGGTCTTCTATACCCAGGAACGCCTGACACTAAACGGGCGGTCTTTCAGAATCATCAAATTTCGAAGCATGGTGGTCAATTCGGAAAAAGAAGGAGCCATGCTGGCGGCACAGCACGATGAGCGGATCACCCCGGTGGGTAAATTTCTGCGTATGACGCACCTGGATGAGATGCCGCAGCTTTTTAATGTCTTTGCAGGGCAGATGTCACTTGTCGGACCCCGCCCGGAACGTAAGGACATCATGGAAGAATACGAGAAAGAGATCCCTGAATTTTACTACAGACTGAAGGTGAAGGGCGGTATCACAGGATATGCTCAGGTATACGGAAAGTACAACACCACGCCCTACGATAAGCTTAAACTGGATCTGTTTTATATACAGAACTATTCTTTACTTCTGGATATCAAACTGATCTTTATGACGGTCAAGATCTTCTTTCAAAAAGAAACAGCCGAGGGCGTGCCGGATACACAGAAAAATGCCCTGAAAGATTCCAGCCGTGAGGGAGAATCTGAAGATTCCTCCGGCCGGAAATGATGGAACAGCAGTGTATCCCGGATCTTTCGTGACAGCTGCGATGAATGCTCCGCAAAGAGGCAGATCTGAGGTGATCCTTCAGTTCTGCCGGGATGAGCCTGGCAGGCCGGGAAAGGGGAAACTATGGATAAGAACCTTCGATCTTTACAGATGGTGGAGATCGGTCTGTTAAAAGAATTTATACGGATCTGTCATAAGTATGAACTCCGCTGGTTCTGCCTGGGGGGAACACTTCTCGGCGCCATCCGGCACCAGGGCTTTATTCCGTGGGATGATGATATTGACGTCGGCATGCCCAGAAAGGACTTTATCCGCTTCGAACAGATCATTTCGGAAGAACTGCCCGAGCGCATGCGGTATCTAAGTTACAGGACCGATCCTTCCTACAGGAGATATGTGCCAAGACTCTGCAATGAAAGAGTTAAGGTAATCGACACCTCCGCCGCCACACCCAGGGAACAGGGCGCCTGGATCGATATATTCCCGCTGGACGGCATGCCGGCCGGTCATCTTGTAAAAAAGATACATACCTTCCGGATGCTGGCACGGAGAGCTCTTTTAAATCTTTCTCTTTTTTCAACAAATATAGATCTGAACCGGAAAAACAGGCCTCTGGTCGAGCGTTTCCTGATCAGTGCAGGCAGGTATCTTCCTCTGGAAAAGGTTATATCCACGGACCGGCAGCTTAAAGCACTTGACCATCTGATGCAGATGTACGACTATGATGCCAGTTCCTGGGTCATCAACTTTATGGGGATCCATAAGATGAAAGAGATGTTCCCCAAAAGATATTATAAAAGGGGAACTTTTTATCCGTTTGAAGACATTTTTGTTCGCGGCCCCGTAAATTATGATGCTGTGCTGACCCAGATGTACGGCGATTATATGGAAATGCCGCCAGCCGAAGAAATGAACCACCACAACACAAGGATCCTGCAGGAGAAAGAGACGGAGCCGGAAACATACATTTCAGAAAATCCGGGTCCGGAAGCATCCGAAGAAATGGAAACGGATCCTTTTCTCAGATCCTATTCTGTGCTGATGTCTGTCTATGAGAAGGATGACGCTGAATATTTAAAAAAGAGTATCCGCAGTATGGAACGGCAGACTCTGCCGTTTTCCCAGCTGGTCCTGGTGTGTGACGGACCTCTGACAGAAGATCTGGAGCAGGTCGTAAGGGACACAAAGGAACGGCTGAAAGAACGTATGACGGTTGTCCGTCTTCCCGAAAATGCAGGGCTTGGAAGAGCACTCAGAATCGGTGTACAGGCCTGCAGATATCCGGTGGTCGCCAGAATGGATGCAGACGATATCAGCCGTCCGTCCAGATGCGAGAAAGAAATGCAGGTGCTGAACAGAGGCTATGATCTGGTCGGCGCCGGAGTCCGCGAGTTTAAAACAGAGCCGGGAGATGAAAAACAGTACCGGATCCTGCCGGAAACAGAACAGAAGATCCGTGCGGTTTCCGGAAAAAGGAATCCCTTTAATCACGGCACCGTCATGTTCCGAAAAAAGGCTGTGCTCGATGCCGGAAGCTACAAGGACTTTCCCGGATTTGAAGATTACTGTCTGTGGATCAGGATGCTGCAGAACGGCGCAAGGGTCTGTAATCTTCCGGAGGTGCTTCTGGATATGCGGACCGGCAACGGCTTCAGCAGCAGGCGGGGGGGAAAGGAGTACCTCCGGCAGGTCGTCCGCTTTCAGAAGTTCCTGCGGAAAAGAAGGTATATCAGCCGGACAGCTTATATCAAAAACTGCGCTGTCCGGGGAATTGTGGCATATCTCCCGAAGGGGCTGCGTGAAAAATTCTACAGCTGTTTCCTGAGAAAACGCTGAGGAACCTTATGGCAGGAGAAAAGACCGTTTTACAGCAGGAACATGGAAATGAACAGAAAGATCAGTGTAATCGTACCAGTCCATAATAAAGAGAAATATCTTCCGGAGACCCTGGATTCGATTCTTCGCCAGACTTATGAAGAGTATGAACTGATCGTTGTGAACGATGGTTCAACCGACAGTACCTCTGAAATACTGGCACAATACCAGAAACGCTTTTCGGGAAGGATGAAGGTGATCACTCAGAACAACCGCGGCGTCTCTTCGGCCAGAAACGCCGGAGCAGAAGAGGCGTGCGGTGATATGGCTCTGTTTTTTGATGCGGATGATCTGATGGAACCGGATATGCTCCGGGTCCTGGCGGAAACCGCAGAAAACGAGCAGGCTGACCTGGTGACAGGAAGCTATCTGGAGATCGATGAAAGAGGAAATGTGCTGAAAAACTGCCTCTTTCCGGAATCTTTTACGATGAAAAAACCGGAGCAGCTGATGGCAGAGCATACAGATCCCTTTGAGGAAAAACGGCAGCTTATGACGTTGATGCATGCCATGCCGTTTCCGGGGAATAAATTGTATTCTCTTTCACGGATCAGAGAATGGAAGCTGCAGTTTGAACCATACCGGGTGGGGGAAGATCTTGACTTTTATTTACGCTATCTGGCCAGAAGCAGATGCACGGCTGTTGCCGGTCAGATCCTGTGCCGATACCGGAAAAGCCCGGATATGGTCTCTCTGGCGGCGGATGAGAGAATACTGGATATTATCAAAAGCCTGCATCATACAGAAGTGTCGTTTCACGGCGCTGTATCAGAGAATATTCTTTCTATTTTTCCCTCGGTCAAGGTCAGACACTATTATTATCAGATCAATAAATTTCAGCAGGTCAAAGGACGTTCGGAGAGATACCGCATGCTGACGCTTCTTGGGCGCGCGGCTCTGGCAGAAGAGAAACCGGCCATGGACGGTGTGCAGGATACTCCATTGGAACCAGAGATTGCAGGCATGCTTGCAAGGATAAAAAAATGGTACTGTGAGCGCCGCATCCTCATGTTTCCGGAATTCCAGGAAAAGATCATCCCGTTTTATCTGAAAGGGAAAGAGGCATCCTATAAAGGGCGGGATGCGCTTTTGATGTCTTTTTACCGGAAGAACCTGCATGGGAATACCAGAAAGCCTCAGATACTTATTCTGGAGGACAGGGATGGATACCTCCGGGATCCGGCACAGCGGCTGTCAGAAAACATACTCCGGCGCCGCGGCGGTACAGCATGTATGCTGGCGGAAAAACTGGCCGGGCGAAGACAGTACCATTCCTGGAAATGTATCCGGTCTAAAGATCAGAAAACCACAGAGCAGGAATTAAAGGAAAACAGTCCCGGCCTTCATACAGCACTGGCAGAATCGCGGGTTATTATAACTGATGGCGTTCTGCCTTTCTGGTATGTAAAACAGAAAGAGCAGATCGTCATAAAATTCTGGAATCCTCTGCCCTTTCCGGAAACACAGGAGGCACTGGCACTTTGGGGAAAAGAACAGAAGACCTGCTGTAAGGCAGATTATCTGATCCTTCCCGAAGAGATGAAGCAGTCCTTTTCGACCGGTTTATGGCAGCGTTTTTATGAGATGGGTCTTGACAGTCTGTACACGGGAGTTTTTATTGCTTCGGATTCTCTGGAAGAAATAGCCGGGCGGATCACAGAAAACCCGGAACAAAATGACAGAGATGAAAGCATCTTCAGATGTACTGATAAAAGAAAGAATGTCCTTCTTTATGCAGGGGGCCTGCTCGCAAACGGAATGACAGCGGCTCTTAAAAACCTGCTGGCTCAGCCCGGGGTTCACAGAGAATATAATTATTTTCTCGCTTTGCGGTATGATAAAATTACGAATTATCCGGATTGCCTGAAAGACTTAAAAGATCGGATAAGACTTGTGGTCATAAGCCCCGTTCGAAATAAAGGGATAGCAGAATTTGCAGCGGTTTCTGCGTATTTTAAAAGGGGGAAAAGTTATAATCAGGCAGTGCGGGAAGACTATTACAAAAGACAGTACCAGGCCAATTTTGGGGGATTCCGGTTCGATAATGTGATCCAGTATTCCGGGTATGACAGGGATGTCATGCATATCCTGATGGAGGCTCCCGTACGAAAAGTGCTGTTCCTCCACAGTGATGTGAAATCAGAAATTGAACTAAAACGTAATATGCACGAACCGACCCTTAAGGAGGCCTTTGACCGGTTTGACGTAATCGCAGCGGTGACGGAACCTGTAAAATACCCGGCTTTGCAGATGGGTGCTGCAGAGGAAAAGCTGAAGGTAGTTCCGAATTGTATTCCTGCTGCAGAAATCCGTCAGAAAAGCCTTCTTCCGCTTCGGTTTGATGCTGAAACCAGGAGTACACATTCCCGGGAAAAACTACTGGAGATACTGTACGGAAAACAGAAGAAATATATTAATGTCGGGCGCTACTCTCCGGAAAAAGGCCATT
>CACZPF010000135.1 GCA_902782975.1 uncultured Lachnospiraceae bacterium | reverse complement strand
TCTGCGAGTATTTCTTCAGGACTAATTCATAGCCCAGGTCTTCAAGACTGTCCGACAGCTGGTACCTTGCTTTCTTAAGCAATGATAAAGAGAACTGCGGTGCCAGGTGAAGACCGATACAAACTGCAATAAGATCCTCCAGGCTGGGAACCGTCTGTCCCGATCTGTACCGGCTGATGGTTCTCGAATCAATACCTGTACTCTCGGAAAGCATATCGACCGTCACATGAAGCCGCTTCATATGGTATCTGATCGCGTCACCCAGCGCCTCCGGGACCTGGTCTTTTGATGACAGTATGGACCTGAACTGCTGCTCGATCTCATCAAGGTTCCTGGCTTCTTCCTCAAGGCTCTGCTCTGCCATATCATTTCGAAGATTTGCCTCCACATAGCAGGATGCGTCAATACGGTTAAAGTACGGCTGAATTATTCTTTTCGCCGGTACTCTTTGCTCTGGATCTGATTGCTCTGACAGCCCTCTCTCCTGAACCATCTCGCTGGTTTTTTCTGCCTGCACACTTTCCATCTCCCTGTTCTCTGCACTCTCTTTTGCTCTGTGATATTTCAGGTCAAACAGGAAACAGCATTCATCCACATGCTCCCTTGCATAAGATGTAAGTTGAAGCTCACCTGCCTTTTCTGTTACATATCTGGGGTCATTCAGTACCAGCTTTCCTTCTGCAAAGACAACTTTCCCCTGGACATACAGCTTTAGCAGGGATGGTTTTGCCGAAAGCGCATGCGCCAGCTGGTCGGCTTCAACCAGATAGTTCCTGCACTCCTTCTGCCTGACGCCTCTGGCTGAATATGCCGGAATATAATGGCCATCCATGTAGTTCAATACTCCGGAAAACTCTATAAAGCCAAGCTCCTCAACGCGGATCTTCATCGCCTGCTTTGAGACTCCATAGAACTCGGAAAGCGTAAACAGCATATCCTCCAGATACCGTCCCCGGCCTCCTTCGGATGTGAGCTGCATCTCTAAAAGATCACGGATTGCTGTTCCAACTGTCGCTCTTGGGATCAGGATCCTTGCTGCAGTACGGGTTGCATTCTGCTCCAGGATCCGGAATACCTGCGGGGGAAACGATGATTCATCCAGCTTGTATAGGAGACAGTCACTACCCTTGTTTCCTTTATCATCATTTTCCGTACCCGTGCTGTCTGTTTCCATAAGGTATCTCTGCCCGCCCAGTAGCTCCAACAGTTTCATCAATACCTGGTCCCACTCCCAGTGACAAGCCTCATGGGACATAGTGAAACGGAACGCTCCACGATCCCTTTCCGGGTCGATGCTAAGATCCGTCACCAGTGTCCCTGCGCGGTAGTGCTTCCTTACAGGCTTTCCGCACTGTGAGAAAACCTCCGCATCGCATTCCCGAAAGTAGATCCTTCCAAGTGTCTTTCCATCCGGATCCAGCTTGTCAAAGACAAGGTCCAGTCCCATCTTCCCGGTTATGATATCTGCAATCGGAAGACGTACCGGGTCTTTCAGAGCGCTCGGATAATACTTCTGCAGAAACATTTCCGCCCTTTCTTCCAGCTCTTCATCATTAAGCTGGCGCAGCGGATAGTCAGAAAGGATGCCCTGCTTTTTCAGCATCCGTATTCTAAGATCTGATCTCCCGCTGCGGTCCATAAACCGAAGCACGGTAAGATGCCTGAGTGCCCCGTCTATGTCAGTTGCGCATTCCACATAGTATTGCCGCTTTTCTGATGACGGCTTTTTGAAAGATCCATCTGCTTCAAATATTGAAAACTCAACGTCTGCAAGAATGGTGAATCCCAGGTCAAAATGATAGCCGTCTTTGCCCTCAATCATGTCTGCATCCCCGGTCCTGTACCAAAGCCTTTTTATTGTCAGGCTCTGTGTTATGCAAAACGCATCATCACTTTCACAGGATGCCGGCTCTGAGAGGAGCTTTGCAGGAAAAGATACATCTTCATATTGCTGACCCAAATTACACAGTTCATTGAGAATGTCTTCAGCATGATACTCCTGCAGATATCTTTCAAACGTCATTTCATTCCTCCTATCTACCCCTGTCTCACACTTCCTGATCCGGATCATACCTGAGATGGATCTTCGGGAAATGAACTTCACAAGTGCCATCTTCCGGATACATCCCCATATCTGTCAATTCCTCATACAGCCACCGATAGTGCTCGATCCTTATACGGTGTGCATAGCTCCAGGAAGGATCTGCCTCCATGGTTCCGTATTTCTTTGCTACTTCAAGCAGCGATCTGAGCCGATCCTCCCTGTGCCGGCATCCCGGACCCGCTTCTATAATTCTGTTCATCTGTTTCATCTCCCTCCTTTTTGAATACCATTCTCTGACGTTTTATTGCTTGTTTGCTTGTTAGCATATTTGCTAACAAGTGAGTCAAAAGCAGAAGCTCCCGAAATGATACATGGCTCCCTTTCAGGAACTTCTCTTTTTTCCTGCTGTTCTTTTTCTTCTTCTGGGAAGTTTTATCCCCTGCTCATATTCCTCCTGCATAGCCAGGTAATGAGCATCCTCCATGCGTCCCCACTCCTCCAGTTGCTGTCTTCGCTCTTTTTCCTCTTCCAGCGCAAACATCCGGCTGCTAAGTTTTTGAATATCGGCAATCCCAAGCTGTTTCATACGGACACGCGCCGCTGCTTTTGAAACGCCAAAGACCCTGCTGATCTCATCACCTATTCGCTCTGCCCTTGTGATCTGCTGGTTAATTCCGTCACTTGATTTCCATTGAAGGTCATTGCTGTCCGCAATAAGCCTGCTTGTTTCTTTAGCAACAGTCTTTACCATACCAGATGGCATCAGGATTGCGGAGGAAAAAGCATCTGCCTGCCATTCAAGCCAGTCCTCACTTCTCCATTTTGATTCTGGCTGTGTATCGATCACACGGTTTAAAAAGTTGCAGCGGAACATGTGAACCGCACTGGGGGCGTTTCTGTTTTTTTCCCTGTAAGTCTCCTCTTTGTCACCTGCTGTCTTCCCATCTGCAGGGGATACATAATCGTCATAAAACAGGGATAGGTATTCCTGATACTGATCTGTCTTTGGCCTGCGAAGCGCCATCTTGTGCAGTACGCCGTGCCCCAACTCATGGGCAAATGTAAATCGGTATCTACCCTCCTGACCATCTTCCAAAAGCTGGTTGTCTATGACAATAGTGTTTTCCCTCTCCGGTACATATTTGGCCGTTTTTGTTTCCTCATCATAGACTGCGATCCAGTCAGATGCCTCGAATATGAACATGCCAAGCGTCCGCCTGTCACTGGACAGGCACTTGAAATCTGTCTCGAACTTCATGTATTCCTGGGCAAGCCTTTCGACATCCACCTTCTGAGGATGAACCAGCACATCCGGACAAAACTCCTTCAGATACCGCTCGGCAATCTGGTCGATCTGGCCCCTGCTCAGTACAGGCACCCCCTCTGCAGAATAAGATAAAAACGGGTGAAACATTATTTCTTTTTCCTCTTCTTGGCTTCCTTCTTCTTTGCAAGTTTTGTGCGACGTTCGAGGTCTTTTACCATTTCCATCCACTCATCTTCACCAGCTCCGGCATCGCGCATGCGTCGAAGTGCATAGCTGATATATGGTTTCCCGACCATGTAGTCCATCAGGTCCGGAGGCGTTTCGCCCCTCTTTTCTCCGGCAAGGTCCAGCATCTCCTCGGTCTCTTCCTTTGACAGCTCCAGTACTGAAGCTATCTCATCAAGCTTATCTTTGTCGGGGGGATTCCGGTGGCCATGCTCGATATCTGCAAGGTACGGTGCCGATATAGACAGCTTTGCCGCAAATTCCCGCATAGTATACTTTTTCTCAATCCTTTTCTGGCTGATAAAATCGCCAAATGTGATTGCCATAGAATCCCTCTTTCTATTCCCCTTATAATTGTTTTTTGCAGGTTAGCATCTTTGCTAACACATTCAGTATAATATTACTGCCGGGTGCCATCATATATCAGGTTGTGAAACTAGGAAAATCAGATAGGCAGTCAGGTTAGGCAGTTTCTACATAAAATGTGTCTTTATCAAGATACAGATGTACTTCACGTCCGGCGACCATGCAGGTGAAGATAACAGTTTTTCCAGGTATTGGCTGGCCAATATGAGTTACTTCTTCGACTTCGTAGATTTTTTCGCTGTCCCACAGGATAAACTGCGGGATCATATTTCCATTCTTCTGATGAAGCGCTACGACATCGACATCCCTTCTCATGCAGCCGCCTCCTCTCAAAAGAATCGAACACCAGTTCTTGTATGAGGTGATAATACCGCAGAACGGACGTTCTTGCAAGTGGAACTTATCCACAAAGTAATCCCATACTTATCAACATGGAACCTACGCATAAGAT
>CACZPF010000134.1 GCA_902782975.1 uncultured Lachnospiraceae bacterium | reverse complement strand
TTTTATTGCATTGTTTACCCTGTGCGGAGTCATCTATCTGTTTAACAGCGGAATGGATTCAGCAGCAAAATTGTCCTGGATGTTTATTATCGCTGTTGTACCGATTACCGGGGTGGCTTTCCTGGTATTTACTAAAACAAATGTCGGCCATCGGAAGGTCCGGGAACGCGTGAATGAGTTGAACGATCTGACTGCAAATGCTCTGAAACAGCCGGATGGAGTACTGGAAAAGCTTTCGGCAGATACTTCGGGAACGGACGATCTGGTCAGATACCTGAACAGGAGCGGCTGCTTCCCGGTATATGACAAAACCGAGGTGACATATTTTCCTCTGGGAGAGGATATGTTTTCTGCTCTGCTGAAGGAAATTGAGAAAGCTGAAAAATTCATTTTTCTTGAGTTTTTCATCATCGAAGAAGGATATATGTGGGGAAGTATTCTAAAGCTGCTTGTGGAGAAGGCGAAAAGAGGTGTGGATGTACGGGTGCTGTACGACGGAATGCTCGAAGTATCCACCATTCCCCCGAACTACTCCAAACTGCTGCAGGAGCAGGGAATTAAGGCGAAGGCATTTTCGCCGATCCTGCCGGTCGTTTCTTCCCATTACAATTATCGGGATCATCGGAAGATCCTGGTAATCGATGGAAAAGTTGCTTTTAACGGCGGCGTCAATCTTGCAGATGAATATATTAACCGTAAGGAACGTTTCGGGCACTGGAAGGATGTCGCGGTCATGCTGAAGGGGGATGCAGTTTCGAGTTTTACACTGCTGTTTCTTCAGATGTGGAATATTACAGAGACGGAACCTGTCTTTGATCCGTGGCTTGCTGCTCCGGATGAACTTCCAGACCATCCTTCCGGATATGTGGTTCCTTTTGGCGACTGCCCTCTGGATGATGACAAAGTCGGGGAGACAGTGTACATGGACATACTGAACCGGGCGGTGGATTATGTGCATATTATGACACCCTATCTGATCCTGGACGGGGAGCTGGAAACAGCTCTTAAGTATGCCGCACAGCGAGGGGTCGATGTAAAATTGATCCTGCCGGGGATCCCTGATAAAAAGCTGGCTTTTGCCCTGGCTAAATCGCATTACCGCTCTCTTGTCCAGGCGGGTGTGAAAATTTACGAATATACGCCGGGATTTGTCCATGCAAAGGTCTTTGTAAGTGATGACAAAAAGGCCGTTGTCGGAACCATCAATCTGGATTACCGGAGTCTGTACCATCATTTTGAATGTGCGACTTATATGTATGAGACCAGGTGTATTTCTGACATTGAGCAGGATTTTCAGAAGACACTGGCCAGATGCCGCCAGGTCACGCCGTCCACGATCCAGAAAGAGAAATTCTTTTACAAGGCTGCAGGAAGTCTGATGCAGTTTATTGCTCCCTTGATGTGACGATTCACCGGAAGAGAGGAAAACATGGATAAAGTGATCTACAGTATGCTGGCCATGCAGCGTTTTCCATGGGAACAGGGCGTCTGTGCCCAGGCTTTATATGAAGCGGGGATTGATGGACTGTGGATCCCGATGGCTTATGATGCGGTTAAGCGGATGAGCCGGGACGGCAGACTGGCTATGGCAGGCGGAGGCGAGGCGGTTTCGGACCCGGCTGCGAACGGGGAAGTCTGCCTGAGAGCCTACGAAAAGACAGGAGATCCCTTCTTTCTGCATGGTGCAGAGCAGATGCTGGAGTACCTGCAGAAGAAGGCACCCCGGACGGACGACGGCGTCATCTGCCATAATATGGTCTCGTTTCATCCGGGCTATTCTCCCGTGCAGCTGTGGGTAGACGGGCTCTATATGGTCCCTCCGTTTCTGGCTGTGATGGGATGTATAAAAGAAGCAGAAGAGCAGATCGAAGGATATATAAGGCACCTGTATGATGAAAAAAATGACCTTTTTTATCATATAGTGGATGTGGAGCAGGGACGGTTTGTCCGAAAGCTTCACTGGGCTACAGGCAACGGGTGGGCGCTGATGGGTCTTGCCAGAACTGCAGAAGAAGCCGGAAAACAAAACCAGCCGGGAATTCAGAAGAACATGACGGATCGGTTCCTGCGGCTTCTGGATGCAGTGCTGACTGATCAGATGCCTGACGGACGTTTTCATGATGTTCTGGATGATCCGGAATCCTTTGTGGACGGAACCTCGGCCATGATGGTGGCTGCGGCCATCTACCGGGGCATCGGACAGGGATATCTTGACAGCCGGTATTTAGAAAAGGCGGAAACAGCCTATCTGACCGTTCTGGACAGAATCGATTCCTATGGTCTTGTAAGAGAAGTATGCGGATGTCCGGATTTTATAGCACCGGGAACCTCCGCCGAAGCCCAGGCTGCGTTTATCATGGCAGATGCCTGGAGAAAGCGGCTGGGAAAACGATAAATGATATGAACTCAAAAGTAAAGGCGATAGACAAAGGATTTTATAAATATGTCTGGGTGATCGTATTTCCCATCATTATACAGAATCTTCTCAGTGCAGCAGTGGGTTCGGCAGACGTGGCCATGCTGAATTTCGTTGGACAGAGTGCCCTTTCGGCGGTATCCGTTGCCAACCAGTATTTCGGGATCGCCGGTATGGTCATTTACGGCATCAGCACCGGCGCCAGTATGCTCTGCGCGCAGTACTGGGGGAAAGGGGACAAGGCAGCAGTCCTTAAGGTGCAGGGAATATCGCTCAGATTTACCATGGCGAGCGGGACTCTTATTATGCTGGCGGCTTTTTTCATTCCACAGTATATGATGCGTGTATATACTCCCGACAGTGAACTGATCCGGCTCGGCAGTACCTATCTCAGGATCATCGCAGTCAGTTATCTTCTCTGGAGCATCTCGGAGACCTACATGTCCGTGCTTCGAAGCATCGGCCAGGTAACGAAGGCAACGGTCATCAGTACGACAGCCCCGGTACTGAATGTCATCCTGAATGCCGTTTTTATCTTCGGACTCTTTGGATTTCCAAAGCTTGGGATCATCGGCGTGGCCATGGCGACAACTGCTTCGAGGCTTGTTCAGTTTGTGGTCTGCCTGGTATTTTCGGCAAGGGAAAAGGAGATAAAACTCGACTTTTCCAAAATGATCGCGAAAAATCCTGTCCTACTAAAGGATTTCCTGCATATTGCTGTTCCGGCTATCATTAATGATGTATCCTGGGGGCTGGCGTACTCCATGTATACAGTGATCATGGGCCATCTTGGCTCAGATGTTCTTGCGGCGAACGCGATCGTGACCGTGGCAAGAGATCTTGGCACTGTCGTAGGGTTCGCACTGGCTGGTGCCACGGGTATAATCCTCGG
>CACZPF010000133.1 GCA_902782975.1 uncultured Lachnospiraceae bacterium | reverse complement strand
GCCATCCATGATACTGGCCTCTGCAGACGGCATCTCTTTCCATCTGGGTCGGATTCTTTACATGTTTGAAGGTGAAGTAGTGATCGTTTGCCTCGTCATAATATTTTCCGAGAGAAATACCGCAGCAGCGGCTGTTGCTGATCTCGCAGTCCTCGATGATCCATCCTTTGGACCAGTGAGGTCCTACCATGCCGTCCTGATAAGCAGCGGGCGGTGCCCAGTTTGTGGCCGCCTTGGTCACGTTAAAGCCCCGAAGAGTAATATAATTTACGCCGTTTTTGGAAGGCATGAAGCAATTGCGGCGCACGTTGATCTCCACATTTTCCTCATTGGGATCCTTTCCCTGGAAGTTTGCATAGAGAACCGTTTCATTGCCGTCCTGCTCAGTATACCATTTATAGATGGAATTTTCCTGATCCCAGGAAGGAAGGTGAACTTCCCCCTTCAGGCATTCTTCCAGCGTGACTGCCTCATACATCTGCATGTCATTCAGATAGACCATACCGGTATGATATACAAACGGCCCACTGTACCAGTCGCCAAGGATCAGTGTGGTATAGGGATTGTAATCGCCGAAGACGCCATTGTCCACACGGACAGTCCATACGTTATCCTGATAATGCTTCCAGCCGGTCACTGCCTCTGCTCCTGTAATGACAGCGCCGAGAGGCTCTTCACTTACATAGGTGATTCTTGCATATTCAAGTCCTGCATTGACGGGGTCGACATATTCCCGGTAAATACCCGGTGCTACGATTACTTCATCCCCGGGGCGTGCAATTTTTGCCGCGTCATTGATGTGTTTGAAGGGAGCTGACTTTGTGCCCTCTCCGTCCCGTTCTGCTGCCGCATTGACATAGATCCTCATCTGGTATCCTCCTTTATATTAAAATAATGTATTGAACCATGGGGGCCTTTAAGGCTAATATAACATCTAATTGTTTACAGGTAAAGAAGAATCTCAATCCAATATTTTCATCGGTGTCCACTGCAGGAAATCGCCGGATGCCAGCCGGTAGCGGATCCCGTTCTTTTCGCCGATAATGCTGTCATGAAAACGCGCTTCCCCATGGCAGTGGGCATAGATGACCTGTTCCACCTTGTACTCTTCCGCAATGCGGGTAAAGGGACTGTCCTTTTCAAGAATATTGGTGGGCGGATAATGAAGAAACATGATAAACTTTCTGTATCCGTCCTTTTCTGCTTCTTCAAAAGAAATCCGGAGACGCTCCATTTCTCTTTTGACCAGTTTCTTTGCATGCTCTTCTTCCTTTTCGTCCCAGCCGGTGATCCGCCCCCGGCGGTCCACATAGAACGGGCCTTCAAAGGTATAGCCCTTGGTTCCCGTCAGGGCATAATCCCTGTAGGTAAAATAATTATCCTGCAGAAAATGCAGATCCGGGGCAAACTGCTCGTTCAGCCGCCTGGTCTTTTTGGCATCCCAGAACATGTCATGATTTCCCCGAAGAAGGATCTTGCGCCCGGGAAGATCCCGGATATACTGAAAGTCCGGCTCGCACTCCTGCAGATTCCTGCCCCAGGTATGGTCCCCGGCCAGCACCAGGGTATCCTCCTCCCGGATAAAGCGTTCAGCATTTTTTTTAAATTTTTCCTCATGATTCTTCCACATCTTATGCCATGCCTGCACGGAAGCAGGATTCAGCGCCGCCTTGAAATGAAGATGCAGATCTCCGATCACATATAAACTCATGATATTTCTCCGCTGCCGTAAAGGTCCGGGGCGAACGCGCCGTACGACGGACCTGATCAATTTTACAGTCAGTATATTACTTTTATAGTAGCTTTGCAAATCAATACCTGCTAAAATAGATTTCAAAATCCACAAAGGCTGCTGACCGGATATCTTACAGGAGATCATCTGCCAGTCAGTCTTTGAATGGCAGCCATCAACCAGAAAAGGAAGGATAAGAAAAATGTCAGTCAGAAGATATCGGATCGGTGCGCCGATTCCGACAGAATCAGTTGTAAAAGATATACCTGCGGAGGAGGGGAACCTCCCCGGATGGAAATTGCAAACAGACAAAGAGGGGATCGTTTCTCTTTCTATCTCCATGACCCCGGATACGATCGTCTATGGTCTTGGGGAAACGCTCCGGGGCATAAATAAGCGGGGATGGCTTTATACCAGCAACTGCACCGACGATCCGCATCACTGGGAGGATAAGCATTCGCTGTATGCAGCCCACAACTTCCTTCTGATCGTCTCGGAGGATTCCTGTCTGGGGCTCTATGTGGATACTCCGGGAATCGTGGATTTTGATATCGGTTATTCCAGGATCGATCTTCTGAGCATCCGTCTTAATGACGGTGCGGCCGATCTGTACCTGGTCGATGGATTTTCTGCTCCCCGGCAGATCGTCCGCGAATTCCGCTCCCTGATCGGACAGAGCTATATTCCTCCCAGATGGGCCCTGGGATTCGGACAAAGCCGATGGGGCTATCGATCTGCCGACGATATACGGGAAGTCGTGACAAAATACGAAGAAGCCGGCATCCCTCTGGATATGATGTACCTTGATATTGACTACATGGAGCGCTTCAAGGACTTTACCATAAACCGTGAGACTTTCCCCGATTTTGATCAGTTCGTCCAGGAGATGCGTTCCCGTGGAGTCCGCCTTGTTCCTATCATCGATGCCGGTGTAAAGATCGAAGAGGGATATTCTGTTTATGAGGAAGGAGTCCAGAACGGCTATTTCTGCCGTAAAGAAAACGGCGAGTACCTGACGGCGGCTGTCTGGCCCGGAAGGGTCCACTTCCCGGATTTTCTGAACGAACAGGCCCGCGCCTGGTTCGGCAGCCAGTACAGGTTCCTGCTCGACAAGGGGATCGAAGGATTCTGGAACGATATGAACGAGCCTGCTATTTTCTACACAGAAGATCATTTAAAGGAAGTATTCGAAGGGATCGAACAGTACAGGGACAAAAACCTGGACATCCAGTCCTTCTTTGACTTTAAATCCCTGGTAGGGAGCGTGGATAACAATCCGGAAGATTATAAACGATTTTATCATGCATATCATGGCCGGAAGATCCGTCATGACAAGGTCCATAACCTGTATGGATATTATATGACCCGGGCAGCCGGCGAATTCTTCACCCGTCACTGTCCGGATAAACGGATCCTTATGTTCTCCCGGGCTTCCTATATCGGCATGCACCGCTATGGAGGCATCTGGACCGGCGACAACCGCTCCTGGTGGAGTCATATCCTCCTGAATCTCCAGCAGATGCCGGGGCTTAATATGTGCGGTTTTATCTATGCCGGTGCAGATATGGGAGGCTTTGGAGCGGATGCCACCGAAGATCTGGTTCTCCGCTGGACTGCTCTTGCCATCTTTATGCCCCTGATGCGCAACCACTCCGCCCGGGGGACCAGACGCCAGGAGCTTTATCAGTTTACACAGACCGCCGCCTTCCGGAACCTGGTGCGGCTTCGCTATGCGCTTCTCCCCTACCTTTATTCGGAGATGATGAAAGCGATCCTGCAAAACGACATGCTCATGATACCGCTGGCCTTTGAATATCCGGCCGACCACAGAGCAGCCCATGTGGAGGATCAGCTTCTTGTTGGCGGATCCATCATGATCGCTCCTGTATATCAGCAGAACGCAGAAGGGCGCTATGTCTATCTGCCGGAAGATATGACTCTTCTTCGTTTCCGAAGTCCGGAAGACTTTGACCGGGAGATCCTGTCCGCGGGCGACCATTATGTCCCCTGCGCTCTACATGAAGTGCTGGTCTTTTTAAGAAAGGGCCATGTACTCCCCCTGGCTCAGATTCCGGATGATGACACCTTCCGGGGGAGCCGGGATCTGAAGGAGCTTCCTTTACAATATCTGGCTTTTGATGCCGATCCGGCCTTCTATGAAATGTACCGGGACGAAAATTTCGAAAGGAATTAACCTGCATGAACATATTAACTTTGGAACATATCGGGGTCACCCTGGGGGATAAGACGATCTTTCGCGACGTGTCCGCCGGCATCGAAGATCACGACCGGATCGGAGTGATCGGTGTAAACGGGACCGGTAAATCCACCATCCTGTCCATCATTGCCGGGAAGCGGCAGCCGGACCATGGGACCGTCATCACCAGGAACGGCCTGAAGATCTCCTTTCTGTCCCAGAATCCTGTATTTGACCCTGAAAAAACCATTCTCGAGAATGTCTCCTCGTCCATCCTCGGGCAGGAGGAACACTGGAATACGGAAGGAGAGGCACGGTCCATGCTTCTTCGGTTCGGCATTTCCGATCCGGATATCCGTCCCGGCCTCCTCTCCGGCGGGCAGAAAAAGCGGGCTGCCCTCGCTGCTGCCCTTTTAACACCAAGTGATCTGCTGATCCTTGATGAACCGACCAACCATCTGGATCATGATATGATCGAATGGCTTCAGAACTGGCTGACGGGGTATCACGGGGCCCTTCTCATGGTGACCCATGACCGGTATTTTCTGGACGAAGTGACCACCACCATCTGGGAAATCGACAAGGCTGATATCTTCCGT
>CACZPF010000132.1 GCA_902782975.1 uncultured Lachnospiraceae bacterium | reverse complement strand
GCACGCATTACTCTGTCGTCAAATACCATGGAGCCAAAAATTTCGGGAACATTCTGATTCTTCATAATAAACTCCTCTCCGGGACGCCTGAGGTCCTCTGAATCCTGATTTATTCCAGCAATACCTGACCGGGTTAATCTGTATTCAATCCGCTATTCTGTACTAATCTGCTGCCCTGTACCGGATCTGCTATTCTGTACTGAATTTGTTCTTCTGTATTTCATCCGCTATTTACTCTCCGCTTGCCCCGTAGTTTGCAAGGACCCGGGCGGAAGGATCATTTACATTACAGCCTTCCCAGTTCTTGTTGGGCATCCAGAAGTCGGTTACCATCTCTGACTGTCCGGGATAGTACTTTTCAAAAATGTCTCTGTAAAGAAGGGATTCTTTGGTAAAAGGTCTTGCATGATCATATTTTCTGATCCCCTCTTCAAATTCCTGGTCGGTGTAAATGCTCTCGGCATATTCCGCCAGGTCGTCCTTTAATGAATGGCCTACTGCATCGGAAAAAGCTGCCTTTTCTCTCCAGAGAATACTCTCCGGAATCAGGGCATCTTTCTCAAACGCATGCCGCAGGAGGTATTTTCCCTTGCCGTACCGGTTCATCTTCTTTTCCGGGTCGATGGACATACAGTAATCCACGAATGCCAGATCACCAAAGGGGACCCGGGCTTCCAGCGAGTTTACGCTGATACACCGGTCCGCTCTCAGGACATCGTACATATGGATCTCCCGGATCCGCTTCTCGGCTTCCTTCTGGAATTCTTCCGCATCCGGCGCGAAGTCTGTATATTTGTAACCAAAGATTTCATCGGATATCTCACCCGTCATGATCACCCGGATATCGGACTGCTCGTGGATGGCTTTACATACCAGATACATCCCGATGGAAGCCCGGATGGTGGTTATGTCGTAGGTACCCAGCGCTTTGATGACGGGTTCCAGAGCATTAATGACATCCTCTTTCGATATGATCACTTCATGGTGATTGGAGTGAATATAGTCTGCCACCTCTTTCGCATATTTAAGATCGATGGCATCAATATCCATGCCGATCGCCCAGGTCTCCAGAGGCTTGTCCATCAGTTTTGCAGAGATTCCGCAGACCAGCGAAGAATCCAGTCCGCCGGAAAGCAGAAACCCCACCGGCGTATCCGAATCCAGCCGCTTTCTCACGCCCTCCGTCAGAAGATCGTGAATACTGGATGCTATCGTCTCCATATCATCCTGCCGGAAGGCCGTAACTTCTGACATATCCCGGTATTTTATGAACTGTCCGTCTTTAAAATAATGTCCCGGCGGGAAAGGATCGATCTGATCCACAAGGGTCAGCAGGCTCTTCGGCTCCGAGGCGAATACATAGGTTCCGTCATCCCGGATCCCGTAATACAGAGGCCTGATCCCGATGGGATCTCTTGCCGCTATATATTTGTTTTCCTTTGCGTCATATAAAACAAGTGCATATTCCGCATCCAGCATCCTGAACATGTCCGTCCCGTGCTCTTTATAAAGTGCCGGCAGGATCTCACAGTCAGAATCACTGTAAAATGTATAGCCCTTCCGGATGAGTTCGTTCTTCAAATTTCGGAATCCATAAATCTCACCATTGCATACCAGGAAAAGATCATGCCCGTCCGGATCCGGATCCTTAAAGACGAAGGGCTGCATACCCGCCTCTGTAAGACCCATGATCGATAACCGGTTAAAGCCAAGCCAGCCGTTCCCCGTATTGATGATCCTGCTGTCATCCGGCCCTCTTGATGCGGTTTTTAACAGTGCTTCTTTTACATCGGCATATTCTGCTCCATTCCCGCAAAATCCCAAAATCGAACACATTACAACTCACCTCCACAACGCAAAAAGGCGCCTCGGAGATAACCTCCAAGACGCCTTTGCCTTTATGGTGTGTAATCATACAGAAAAAAAAGATTTTTGTCAACAGTTTTTTTCATTTTCCCTTAATACCTGTTGTGAACTTTTTCCGCAAAGCACATAACATCTTTGATTTTGATCGGTGTCCCGTCATCCAGAATGGCCGTTCCGCTGATACGGCCAAATACCTGATGCTGATCCGATACCAGAATTTTAAAATCCATGTTGGCGGCACGATCAATGACAGGAACAAAATCCATCTCAAACCTTCCATCGGAGGAAGTAAATTTCCACGGCTCCATATAACTGTTTTCCGGTATGCAGAAAGTGATATCATCCAGCTTATGCGCCTTTCCATTGTAAAAAATCACATTTTCTGTCGCTGCGGCGGTATTTCCAAAGCCATATCCGATATTAAACCCGAAGCTGTTTCCTCCGATATCTGCATTTCCCGAACCCCAGTACCAGGTATTATCATAAGTCCAGACGCCTCTTCCCCAGTCCAGCGTTCCAAAATTCACAGCCGGGTCAAAGGTATATTTCTTCCCGTCATATTTCATATATCCGGAAGCCCGCATGCAGTTGATCTTCTGATTATAGTAGAATGCATATTTCCGGTCCCACGGTGTAGCAATGACCATACTGTCCATATCCGGCTGTTCAAGAACAATGTCACATTTCAGCGGCTTTTCTTTGTAGAAATTCCTGAACAGGCACTGGATCCGTCTTCTTCCTTTTTTCACCGTAAATCGCATATGCAGCCTTTTATCCCTGTATTCTGTTACTCCTTCACCGGAATCGGCAGGGAGTTTCAGTTTTCCCATAGGAAAAGCGTTCAGGACTGTTTCTGTATGTTCCCACGGTTTTTCTCCAAAACACAAAAGGGAAACCGACTGCAGGCCTATATATCCATTATCTGAAATCGTAAACGCTCCGGCAAATCCATTTCCCATTACAAGATAATAATCCCATTCTTTAATTCGCCATTTCGGGGCTTTGATCATACTGCGGTCGTATTTCCAGAGCAAGTTCCGTGCCCAGCCGGGTTCCTGGATCTCTCCGCTCCGATCAAGCAGCATCTGTTGTCGGGTCACTTCATGATTTCTGTTCATCCTTTGTTCCATCCTTTCGTAAGGCATCAGATCCTGTCTTTTACATCTCCTGCAGCATTATCCCGGGGTCTCACTCAAGGAAGACCTTAACGAAGATCCCGGAGAATTTCATTTCCGGATGAACCGCTCATCTGCATCGTAATCATCGCTTACAAACCGCTCCACTGTCATGTGCAAATCATACTTTTCTCTGAGTGCAGAAAGCTTTGCCATCATGGGGCTTGCGTGGTGTGCGTCAATGGCCGCCTGATCCCGCCAGCTGTCGATCAGAAGTATGGTCTCCGGATCAAACAGCGGCTGGAAGTACTGATAGCGGAGATTGCCATCCTCCGCCCGGATCGCGTCGGCGGTTCCGGAAGATTCCATCTCCTCGGCAAAAGCCCTGGCAGATCCGCCGGATCCTTTATAATACAAATTTACAGTAATCATTTTGGGCTCCTTTCTTCATCAAACTGAATATGATCGGCTATTTCCATAAATTCCCGTTCCGCTTTTATCTCAGCCGCATAGGGATATGTCTTTGCATTTTTTTCAAACTGGGCACGGATTTTTTCTGCTTTTTCCTTGTCCTTTTCAGACAGAAGGGAATAAACATATTCCGTACGAAGAACGGAAGGATATTTATTCATGGACTTCATGATCTTTTTCTGCTCTTGTGTCAGCATACCCAGGAGGACGTCAGAACGGTTCTCCGTGATCAGTTCTACATACATGCGGTCACAGATCAGGAGACTGCGATTCAGGCCGACGATCCCGCTGTCCAGCGAAAGCAGATGTTCCATCATTGTATCCGCTTCTGTAAAGCGGTGCTGATCCATCAGACGATTACAGGCAATTACGCCGAGCGACGCAATGATCCCGTTTTTCATCGATTCGTCCGTGGGAACAGTAAACCATTCGTCCGGCATATCTTTCAGGCGTACCCCTTCTGAAGACTTTTCATTTGCCTTCAACTGTATCCAGAAAGCGCGGGTCGCTTCCGGACTGCGTGAAAGATCCAGCGCATTCTTCCCGTCGTTATTGACCGGCCCCATCCGTAAGGGCAGGCCATTCATCAGCGCAAAAGCAGCACCGATCCATGCCGCTATTTCCATAAACATTCGGACCGGAGAATATGCCGGGCACAAAAAAGAGAGCACCAGAAAAAAAGCGGAAAAGATCAGATTCATTAATGAACCGCCGTAGTTATACAGCATAACCGGGATTCTTCCATCCTGCAGATCAGGCGGGACCATCAGGCATTGTCCGCCGGTCCCTGCAATAGACAGCCTGTGGCATTTTATCCTGCCATTTTCCAGCGACCACATAAATCCGGCGATCCGGAAAGAACTGAAACGGTAACCCGAAAGCAGTCCGAATACCAGATGCCCGGATTCATGAATGATGATCTGGAGAAACACGGCTATGTAAATAAATGCAAACAGATAAACGATCATCAGCAGATGTTCCAGCCGGGACATTCCGGTATCCGCAGCATGAACCATATATCGCATATACAATAGACCACAGACCGCACCGATCAGCATATACAGGAATACGCCGACCCATTGTCCGAATGACTGTTTATTCCGACCCTTCTTTTTCATAAACCCTCCGTTATAATTTCCATGCTTTTGCCATTATCGATAGTACAGACAGGTATGAAAAAATGTTTTTCACATTTTTATAATCCATACAGTTTCATAAGGCATTCCCATTTTACCATATAATGAAAAAAGAAGATACAGTTCATTCATCATGATGCATAAAACAAATCATGTATAGTAACCAGGAAAGCCTGCTTTGATCATCGGTATTTCATAATTCACAAAAAAATCCCGGGCTGCCGACCGATCAGCTTCCCGGGATCTTTTCTATCTGATTTCAGATACAGAATATATCATCTATTTCTCATCTTTACAGCTCTCACTTTGACTGGATCAACCCTCCGCCACTTCTTCAGCCGGCATCACGATACTGGCCACAATATAAGCCAGGATCCCGCTTCCGCCAGCCAGGGTAAAAAGAACAAATCCGATTCTCACGATCGTCGGATCAATATTGAAATATTCCGCAATGCCGCCGCAGACTCCTGCTAACATCTGGTTTGTTTTACTTCTGTGTAATCTTTTCATGATCTTCTTTCCTTTCTTCATCTTTCTTCAGCTTTCTGCTGTTTCCTTGTTTCTGAAAACAATATACAGCAGGAAGATAAAAAGAAAAGGTAAGAAAGATTAAAACAAGATTAAAGATCAAAGACAGCATCAACGCATCACGATCGCCGCTCACTTTACTCTTTCGATGATCATTTCAGTTGATCCTTCCTCCAGCGAAGTGTATTCATCATAGTGAATATGGTCTCCCGGTATTCCTTCTGCAAGTGCCTTTAACTGTGCGGCCAGAGAAAGCAGCCCTTCTTTGTTTGCGGAGATAAGTACCTCCTGACTGTCTGTACTGACCGTTATCTTAGATCCATCTATCCATTCTATATTCATAGCCTGCCTCTCATTATCAGATCAGAACACATTTTTAAGGAACCGCTGATTAAGGGGTTCTTTAAATAAATCTGCCCGTTATGCTCCCGCCGCAGTGCCTGATTTCATCCGGTGTCCCGCATGCAACGATCCTGCCGCCGTCTGCACCGCCTCCCGGCCCCATATCGATGATATAATCGGCAGAACGGATCACATCCAGGTCATGCTCAATCACGATAACCGTTGCGCCGTGGTCGATCAGCGTCTGAAATACTTCAAGCAGGGTTTCCACATCCTTCGGATGAAGGCCTATTGTCGGCTCGTCAAAAATGAACACGGAATCCTCCTGCTGCCTTCCCATTTCAGAGGCAAGCTTCAGTCTCTGTGCCTCGCCGCCGGAAAGTCCCGGTGTTTCTTCGCCAAGAGTCAGGTAACCCAGGCCCAGATCCCGCAGGATCTCAAGCCTCGGTCTTACCGTATTCATTTCTCTGCAGAAATCGAGAGCGGAATCAACGTCCATATCCATCAACTCCGGAAGAGAGCGTTCCTCTCCTGATCTGTTTGTGAAGCGGATCTTCTTTGCGTCATTGGTATAACGTGACCCCCGGCATTCGGGACATGGAATATTCACGTCCGGCAGGAACTGAACATCCAGAGCGATCTGGCCTGTCCCGTCGCAGACCGGGCAGCGGAGTGCTCCCGTATTATATGAAAAGTCTCCGGCCTTATAACCGTACTGCTTTGCAGATTTTGTTCTTGCGTAGATCTTCCGGAGCTCGTCATGAACGTTTGCATAGGTTGCCACGGTGGAACGGACGTTGATCCCGATCGGGGTGGCGTCGATCAGCTTGACATGCCTGATACCCTCTGCCTCGATCGACCGGACATGCTCCGGCATCTTTTTCCCGCTGCACAGGGCATCCAGCGCCGGCACAAGGCTTTCCAGAATCAGGGTCGTCTTCCCCGATCCCGAAACGCCGGTGATCACCGTCAGCGCAGTCCTCGGAATATGGACTAGAAGCGGCCTGACTGTGTGGATCTGATCAGTTTCCATCCGAATCTCTCCGTTTGCAAAAACGTTTATATCTGTGCTGTGCCGGACGGGCTTCTGCCTTCCGGAAAGATACTCACCAATGACAGAATCCCCGCTTCTTTCAATGTCCCCCACCGTTCCTTCGGCAATGACAGTACCGCCCTTTGCTCCTGCCTCCGGTCCCATCTCAATGATCCAGTCTGATTCCTTCAGGATCTGGGTATCATGGTCGACCAGCAGGACGGTATTCCCGTCTCTAACCAGATCATGCATAACCCCGTTTAATCCTACGATATTTGCCGGGTGCAGACCGATGGACGGTTCATCCAGCACATAGAGGACTCCTGTCGTCCTGTTCCGCACCGCACGGGCCAGCTGCATCCGCTGCCGCTCTCCTGTTGATAAGGTGGACGATGCTCTGTCCAGCGTGAGATAACCGAGGCCAAGATCCATCAGTCTCGCGGCGGTCTCCAGATAAGACTCGCAGATGTTCCGGGCCATCGGGCGCATTTCCTCCGGCAGAGAAGATGGAACACTTTTTACCCATTCGATAGAATCCTTCAAGGTCATCTCACAGGCCTGATCAAGAGAAATACCTGCAAGTCTCGGCGCCCTGGCTTCTTCTGACAATCTTGTCCCATGACACACAGGGCAGATATCCTCTTTTAGAAACTTCTCCACCCGCTTCATGCCTTTTTCATCT
>CACZPF010000131.1 GCA_902782975.1 uncultured Lachnospiraceae bacterium | reverse complement strand
GGGTGATATTTGATATGCACCCTTTGACCTTCTCTGAGATCTGACCGGGGATTCGAGAGGATGCCTTCCACCTCTTTACCATCCCCGGTGTAATAGCTCACATATACATCAATATCAATTTCTGTCTGCGTTCCGTTATCAACGATGCGGGATACGACAGCATCCGTCTCAATTCCGTTTTCCACAATGGTTTTTTTCATCCTGCGGCTTATCAGCATTCCTGCGATAATTACCGCCAGAAATACTACCCACATAAAGATTCCTGTATTCATTCTAATCTCCCCTAAACCAATCTCGATCTGTCGGTTTCCGGATCAATCCGGAATCTCTGCCTCTTTGCCTGTATAGAGATACCTCAAATGAAAACCCTCCGAGGAATCTTTGATGTCCTAGCAGCCAATGCTTACGCCATAAACTTTCGATACGTCCAAAGCCTTGTCGCCCATGCCGAAGACATAAGACAGGCATTGATCCCCTTCACCATATTTTCTTTCAAACTTCCCGCCGGAAGAAGCTGTAAGAATGCGATCGCAATGATCACCTTGATCGGTGAACATTTACCGCCATTGCATTTACTTTCGGACACGCTGTATGCAGCCACGCCCAATGTATTATCAGCGCTCCAGTGGACCTTTGTAATCCCTGATTCCACCGATATTCACGACATTTGAAAATCCATTTTTCTTCAGGAAGCGCTGAGCTCTGCCGCTTCTGGATCCGCTCCTACAATACACAAACACTTTTGTGTCTCTGTCCGGAACAATTTCCAGAAGGGATGCGGGATGACTGACTGGAGTATTAATGCTCCCTGGTATATGTCCTGAATTGTATTCCTCCGGTTCTCTGACATCCAGAAGGATCGTACCGTCCTCCATGTCTGCAACCGCCTGATTGATATCCATCTTATTGCCGCAATTAAAGATATCAAATAATCCCATTGTCTATTTCATCTCCTGCCTAACTGCTCTTTTAAATACTCATATCGTTCACGCTTTTCCGTTTTTGCAAAATGCACTTCCCGGAATTGTTCCGGATTATTCTCATAGTCCAGTTTTTCGTCTCCGAATTGCTCACTGGTCAGGTCAAACACACAGTCTCCAACGACATTGTAACAGTGATAATTCCCGTCGGGACGAAGGATGCCGTAGACTTTCCCTCCAAAAATATCCTGTGCCAGGAAAGCTGTAATTGAACACTGGCCAAGTGTCATGTTTTCCCTGCTCCATTCCTGCCGCATACGGGGTGCACATGTATACTCACACCAGATATCTGACAAGGCATCGTAAAGATCCGCCGGCGAATGGATATTGGCATATTCATCTGTTATGGCCGGGACATCCGCCTGCTCCCATCCGTAGAATTTATGTATTGCCATTGTATATCTTGTCTCCTGTCTGTAATTACTTTCATTAAGGTAGTCCTGGTATTGCCTTTTCCAGAATTCCCTGTCCTCTTCTGTGATTTCTCTTAGTACTCTGCAGGGATTCCCGACTGCAATGACGTGAGCAGGAATATCTTTCGTCACTACTGAGCCTGAGCCGATCACGACATCGTCACCTATCGTCACACCCGGATTGATCACTACATTTCCGCCAATCCAGACATCGGATCCAATCTTTACAGGTTTTGCATACTCAAGTCCTGTATTTCTGACAACGGCATCGATCGGGTGACAGGCAGTATAAATACTTACATGGGGAGCGAGAAATACATTATCTCCAAAAATGACCTCTCTTTCATCCAAAATGGTCAGATCTGTATTGGCGAAAAAATGCTCTCCGAAAAAGACTCTGTCACCATGATCAAAGTACACAGGCGGCACCAGGAACATATCATCCGCTGCCTTTCCAAAGCATTTTTTCAATTCCTCCAGGGCACTTTGATCCCGCCAGAACTCCGATTCGTTGAATCTCTTTTGAGCTGCATGAACCCGGTCCCACGAATCATCCCCAACCTTATAAGGGGAATACAGTTTCCCGGACATCATCCTGTTCCATTCAATTACTGATTTACTCATTTTTTTCCCTGAACGTTATGATGAACGCTCCCCTCTTTTATCCCGGCATGAACTGCCTGGGAATGTGGCAGTATCCGCCCGGTTTTTTGTAAAGATATCCCTGAGGGTACTCTTCTGCCTCAAAATAGTTCTCCCGCTTCTTTACTTCCACTGCCAGGGGCTGCCCAGCTTTTTTCTGCTCTTTGTTATAGACAGCCCTAATATACCTTATATTGACCAAAAACACAAACCCGGATATAATTCCGGCAAATACCTTTTATTAATCCGGAGCTTCAAGATGAAGATATTTATGCAAAAGTGAACTACTCGGCAATTGAATTGCCAGAGCATCGGATCAAATGCGGCATACGCCACATTCGATTCCGGGTGCGTCCATAACACCTCTACTGCTGCCTCTTTGGGCTACACAGCTACTTTTATTACTCTTACTTTTTCCAG
>CACZPF010000130.1 GCA_902782975.1 uncultured Lachnospiraceae bacterium | reverse complement strand
ATGGGTTTGTGTTGGAAGTACGCTGATTGTAAATGGTGCCTGACACCGTTAAGATATCATTAAACACCGTTAAGTTATTGTTGGGAGAATGTTAAAAATGTTTATTTAGCACAAGACGTTTTTAAAATATTTTTTACGATGTCTTAACGGCGCCTTAACGGTACCTTAACGGTGTCAGGCACCAGTCTCTTATTATGATTACAATAGTTAAGCATCAAAAAGGAAAAAAACTCTCACAAGATCAGATAAAAGAAATAGAAGAGGCAAAGAAAAAGCCAATAGTTTATGATAGTGATTCACCTGAACTGACGCATTCGATGGAAAAAGCTTTCATTCTTGCGGCGAAAACAAGAAACCGTTATCCCTGGCACCGGCAAAAACCATGAAGCGGAATTATTTGGCTTTTCACACGTTTGACCCAGATGTGGCGATTGACGATCTGATCGAAATTCATCGGCAAAGACAGAAACAGAGCGGGGCAGTTCCGGTAAGAGGGTCATCTTGAAGTCATGGTAAGCCATGAGGTCTGGGAATAGTTGCCGTTTGATTTTCCCCGTGATTTTCCCGAATACAGTGGTTGACAAAGGTCTATGACAATGTTACACTCTAAACTGTTAAAGAGATAAACTAATAAAGAACCTGATTATTTTACTTAAATAGGAGAAAGACGATGAAAAAAAACCTGACTGTTTATCTTGGTGCAGCACTGATGACTTCGGCACTTGTGGCTGGGCCGGTTCTGGCAGAAGAAGCAAAGACAGAATTCAATGTAGGAATCTGTAATTATGTGGATGATGCATCCCTGAATCAGATCGTAGATAATATTAGAAGCCGTCTTGATGAGATCGGTGAGGAGAAGGGAGTTACCTTTCATGTGGATTATGATAACTGCAATGCCGATGCTGCTGTGATGGAACAGATCATCACCCAGTTTCAGGCAGATAATGTAGATCTGATGGTGGGTGTTGCGACTCCGGTGGCCATGGCGATGCAGGCAGCTACAGAAGATACCGATATGCCGGTCGTATTTTCTGCTGTATCTGACCCTTTGGGAGCACAGCTGGTCGAATCTATGGAAGCGCCCGGGGCAAATCTTACCGGAACATCCGATTACCTGGATACGGCTTCCGTCTTTGGGCTGATCATGGCTCAGAATCCTGAGGCAAAGAAAATCGGACTTTTGTATGACCTGGGGCAGGATGCTTCTACGGCAGCCATTGCAGCTGCAAAGGCCTTCTGCGAAGAAAACGGTCTGGAAGTAGTGGAAGCGACCGGAACTACCAATGACGAGGTTGTTCTGGCTGCCCAGAGCCTTGCGGCGGACGAGGTAGATGCTGTATTTACACCTACAGACAATACCATTATGACGGCAGAGCTTTCCATCTATGAGATTTTTATCGATGCAGGAATTCCTCATTATACCGGAGCAGATTCCTTTGCACTGAACGGTGCGTTTGCAGGATACGGCGTAGATTATGCAAATCTGGGGAAAGAAACAGCAGAGATGATCGCAGAGATTCTGGTTGATGGTGCAGATCCTGCAAATACACCGGTCCGTACTTTTGATAATGGAACGGTAACCATAAATACGGAGACCTGCGAAGCCATTGGACTTGATATCGAAGAAATCAGGACAGTATTCGAACCACTGTGTACGCAGGTGAACGAAATCATCACGGCGGAGAGCTTCGACGATCTCTCCGAATAAGGAGTCGGCCGTATATGGAGGGTATCTATTTTGAGTTTGAGCAGCGCGCTTCTTCTTGGGCAGACCGCCCTTAAGCTGGGTCTTATCTGTTCGATTACTGTTCTCGCTTTGTTTCTGAGTTATGCTATGTTAAATGTCTGCGACCTGTCCACAGATGGATGCTTTACTCTGGGGGCCGCAGTAGGAGCGGCGGTGGCCATCAGTGGCCACCCTTTCCTTTCTATATTTGCTGCGATGGGAGCGGGAATTTGTTCAGGCTTTGTGACGGGAATTCTTCAGACAAAGCTGGGCGTTGACAGTCTTCTTTCCGGAATTATTGTAAACACAGGGCTTTATTCCATCAACATTGCGGTGATGGGAGGTTCTTCCCTTCTGAACATGAATAAGACAATTACGGTATTTTCCATGATGAAAGGAGCTCTGGCAGAAACGCCTTTTGCAGGACAGCAGGATCTTATAGTGGCTTGTATTGCAGTGATCCTTGTCCTGACATTTCTGGTCTGGTTTTTGAAAACGCGCCTGGGTCTTGCCATCCGGGCAACCGGCAACAATGCGGATATGGTAAAATCATCGTCGATCAATCCGGTGTTTACCACCATCGTGGGACTCTGCATATCCAACTCCTTTACAGGACTGTCGGGGTGCCTTCTTGCCCAGTCCCAGAAGTCGGTGGATATAAATATCGGATCCGGCATGGTTACGATCGCCCTGGCCTCCCTTTTGATCGGCGGAACCATCATGGGAAAGGGTGGAATCCTTTTCCGGGCCGTTGGTATGGTGGCCGGTGCTTTCATTTTCCGTCTGGTTTATACGATTGCACTTCGGTTTAACATGCCGGCATTTATGCTGAAGCTGGTATCCTCCATTATCGTAGTGCTGGCGATTTCGGGACCGTATCTTAAATCTCAGTGGCCGCAGATACGAAGACGCCTTATGCATAAGAAGGGGGGCGCCTTCTGATGCTGACGATTTCTCATATTTCCAAAACCTTCAACAGGGGAACCGTGAACGAAAAAACAGCGGTTTCGGATCTCTCTCTTCATATTTCCGAAGGAGATTTTGTTACAATTATCGGATCAAACGGTGCCGGAAAATCGACTCTTTTTAATGCCATTTGCGGGGATTTTCTTACAGATTCGGGTAAGATCGTGCTGGATAAAGAGGATATCACTTTCTGGCCGCAGCACGTCCGGGCAAAATATATCGGGCGTCTTTATCAGGATCCCATGCGTGGAAGCGCCCCCGGAATGACGATTGAAGAAAATCTTGCGCTGGCAGCAGGCTCCGGAGGATGGTTCAGCAGAATCCGGCGTTCAGACCGGGAAAAATTCCGGGATCAGCTGCGACTTCTGGATATAGGACTGGAGAACAGAATGACCCAGCCGGTAGGACTTTTATCCGGCGGCCAGCGTCAGGCTCTGACCCTCCTCATGGCTACCATAAATCCGCCAAAGCTTCTTCTTCTGGATGAGCATACAGCCGCACTGGACCCGGCCACAGCCGATAAGGTTCTGGAACTGACAAAGCAGATCGTTAAGGAAAATCATCTTACCTGTCTGATGATCACTCATAATATGTCCTCTGCCCTGGAGCTGGGCAATCGTATTCTGATGATGGACGGAGGAAATATAGTGCTGGATATAGCCGGCGAGGAGAAAGCCGGCCTTACGGTAAATGATCTTCTGGAGAAATTCAGTCTTGGAGCCGGAAAACAGCTGGACAATGACCGGATTCTCCTTTCCTGACTATGTGAACATTTT